>JAFOXU010000168.1 GCA_017425725.1 Alphaproteobacteria bacterium
CCATCTTAGGCAGCCATTGCAAGGCGAATGTTATCATTCGCAGCGATTCTATCGCCATTCAGTTGTTAGTCGGCTTTTTACGACGCCATGTCGGATTCAACCAATTTGTCTTTCATCATCTGTCGAAACTATGTCAGCCCCATAACCAAATATGACCAAAAAATCATATCAAGTAATGGTGGAGCTGTGGGGTACCGCCCCCCAGTCCAAAATGACTATTGCACAACGGCTTCAGAATCATCATCACTTATGTGACCCTGTAATTATAGTCTTTTACACTGGAAATTGCAAGTTTTTAAGTTATAATGGAATCTAAGAGGCAATAAAATGAAATTCTTGGATAAAGCAAAAATTTATGTCAAAGCAGGTGATGGTGGCAATGGTTCTGCCAGTTTTAGACGTGAAAAATATATCGAATTTGGTGGACCAAACGGTGGCGATGGTGGCCGTGGTGGCGATGTTGTGTTTGTTGCTGTGCCAAATGTTAATACATTGATTGATTATCGATACAAGACCAAGTTTATTGCCGAACGTGGACAAAATGGTATGGGCAAAATGCGTACAGGTGCATCTGGCGACACATTGGTTTTGCCTGTGCCAACAGGAACTGTGATTTTATCTGAAAATGAAGAGATTGAATACGCAGACTTGAACGTTGATGGTATGGAATATCGTGCGGCACGTGGTGGTAATGGCGGATGGGGTAACTTGCACTTTAAAAGTCCAACAAATCGTGCGCCAAAACAGGCGAATGATGGTCTGCCAGGCGAAGAAAGAACAGTGGTTTTACGCTTAAAACTGATTGCAGATATTGGTTTGGTTGGTTTTCCAAATGCTGGTAAATCAACGTTGTTGTCTGCGGTGACATCTGCCCGACCAAAGATTGCAAATTATCCGTTCACAACACTGAATCCACAATTGGGTGTTATGTACGCCCACGACAGGGAATTTGTGCTGGTGGATTTGCCAGGGTTAATCGAAGGTGCGCATACTGGTGTTGGCTTGGGTGATCAATTCTTGGGGCATGCAGAACGCACTAAAATGATACTGCACGTTATTGATGGTACAGAACCAGATTGGGGCGCACGTTATCAGGCAATTCGTCATGAAATGGATTCGTATGGTGGTGGTCTGCTGGGCAAGCCAGAATTGGTTGTAATAAACAAGACAGATGCAATTGATGCGGACGAATTGACAGAAAAAATGGCTGCGTTTAAGAAGTCTTTTGGTCGCAAGAAAAAGCCTGAAATCGTTACAATCAGTGCCGCTGGTCGTTTGGGGATTTCGGAATTGATTCTGACGATTGAAAAAATGTTCTTGGGGTTAAAATAATTTTGATTTTTATAGTTTTCTCTGTTAAAATTCTGGTCAGAAACATTAACCCATAAAGGAGAAAACAAACCATGGTATCATTAAAAGGTACACAAACAGAAAAAAATCTGTTGATTGCGTTTGCTGGTGAATCTCAGGCACGTAATCGTTACACAATGTTTGCATCTGCCGCAAAGAAAGAAGGTTTTCAGGCGATTTCAAAAATATTTTTAGAGACAGCAGATCAGGAAAAAGAACATGCATCACGTTTGTTCAAATTCTTGGAAGGTGGCGATATTGAAATCACTGCATCTTTCCCAGCTGGTAAAATCGGCACAACATTGGAAAACTTGCAGGCGGCTGCATACGGCGAACACGAAGAAAATACAGACATGTATCCAAAGTTTGCACAGATTGCTGCCCAAGAAGGTTTCCCTGCAATTGCAGAAATCTTGAAAAACATCGGTTTGGCAGAACGTTATCATGAATCACGTTTCCGTGCCTTGGCCGAAGCAATCGAAGATGGCACATTATTCAAACAAGATAAAATTGTTATGTGGCGTTGCACAAACTGTGGTATGTGGCACATTGGAACCGAAGCACCAACAGTATGCCCAGCATGCTTGCATGAACAAGGCTATTTTATCAGCGAAGGTACAACAGCACGTTGTGACACAAACGAAGGTTTCTGTGAATATACAACAATCGATTAAAAAATCCCCCATTTGGGGGATTTTTAATTTTCAGATATTTCTAATTTATCAAGAATTTTATCTAATTTTCTAATCGAACTGTTTACGCAACCCCGACCAGACCAATGTAGTAATTCTTGTCCAGTTGTATTATCCGCAATAGATAAATTAAAGCGAGTCCACCAGAACCCATTTAATGAACACCATACGGGTCTAAATTTATTAACTGATTCAGAAATAAACATAATGTATCGTGCTTTGCCTATATCTGATTCTGATATTTTTGATTCTGTTCCTTCTGCTGTGATATACGTTGTTGAAAGACTGGATCTTTTGTGTCCTACTGTTAATTTATAACCACGATTTTCCATGTGTTCCTTGGTTGCTAATTGCATCAAGTGTCCCCCGGAATCGACATAAAACACCTGTGATGTATCCAATGTGTTTGGCTTTAGATAAACACTGTTGCAACC
>JAFOXU010000132.1 GCA_017425725.1 Alphaproteobacteria bacterium
CCCCAGCACCATACTTCGTCGCCGGCATTGTATCCTGCTTCGTCATTTTGGCATACCAGTACAGTTTGAATAAATTTTGGTTTATCGTTGCCACCAATTAAATATTCGATACCAGCAGAATTATTTCTGAATGCGATGGGTGCTGTTTCAATAACTTTAAATGGCGCAGGTGCATATTGTGCAATTGTTTCCTGCCAAAATTCTGAAGGTACTGTTTCGATGTCAAATTCTGATTTTTTACCTGAATTGCCACCGATAACTGTTCCGCCCAATGTTTCACCGTCATGCAGTCGAATTGTTTTGTTGTCGGTGTCCATTGTTATTTCGCCAGGCAACCCGACAAAATTTTCATGCGCAGCAGATGTGCCACGTCTGATTTGTAAAACACGTGTCATGTAAAAATCCTTTTTGTTTTAATTTAGCTAAAAAAATCCCCACCACTAATATCGGGGTGGGGGGGTAAAAACAAACGCCACCGGTATTGGTGACGCATGTTTTTATTATACCATAAATTAACCAAAAAATCAAGCCGCAATGCTGTGTGATGCATTGTATCGTGCGATTATTCCTGCACGATCATTGGCAAAACGCTTTTCTGCGTTTTTCTGGCTTAAGTTACGGAACCAGTTATACATCGGACCTGTCTTTGTGTTTCGACCTGTTTCCAGCATGTTCCAATATTTAATCAGTTCTTCCATTTTATCTGTATGTGTTGTGTCCCAGTTTGCGAATTCTGCTTCTTGTTCTGGGATTCTTTGATTCAATTCATCGATAATCTGTTTCCCATTAACCAGATCATTTAAATTCTTTTGATTCGTTTTCAGATTTGTACGATATGTCTGTATGTTCCCCCATTCGTTTTGAATGGTCGCCACGTGTGCATTCAGTCCGTTGCGTACCATAACGCCATGTGTTGGCATTGTTGGTACTGTGGCCTGTGCCAGACCATTTTCAACCTTTTCCAGCCAATTTTCTAATTCTGTGGCATCTGCTATATCTGGATGTGTGCCTCTTACGTAATGTGTCTGTAATGCAGATTTCAGTGCATTAACTGCAGTGGTAATATCGTTTATCTTTGTTTCGTTTGTACGGATACCTGTGGTAAAATCGGCCTCTGCACGGGCATATGAACGGCCAGCTTGCAGTGTAAGCAGATTTGTCTCTGTGGTTGCGTGCAATGCACGGTTGGCATTTAATTCGTTTTCTAGTGTCTTTTTGTTATCTGCAGTTCTTTTCAGGTGTTCGTTATGTGCCCCCGCTAAATTACCATGTTCATCAGAATAACTTTTTATCTTTGTCTTGCTTAAACTGTATGCGTTTTTGGCCATTGTTATACCGTATCCGATGCCCATAAATGCAAATTTAACAGTTCTGTCCAATGCCTTGGTAACAAATTGCATAGTCTCATTTTTATTCCATGACAACTTGCTGTCGGAAAACAGTGAAAAGTCAGTATCTTTTATTGTGTCCATAATTTTACTGGTTGTGAAACCAAAGTGTAATACAGACAACATTTCCAGTGTGGTTTTTGCCTTGTCAATGGCGGACGGGTCGCTTTCACTTTCTTTAACCGCCTTGATCATAACTTCTTTGACCAATTCACGTAATTGCCCACCATGTTGCAATGCGCCAGCATATGTTTTTTTCATATTTTTGGCGTTTTTCAATTCGCCCATTGTCTTTTCAAACCATTCCAAATGTTTTATGGCCTTTAATTGATGTTTGGCGGTCAATTTTTCTTTTGTTTTTGACAGGGCTGTTAACACAGTGTCCAAATTATCTGTTTTTTTCAAATCATCTGGCAGGTTTTTGCAAATTAATTTCGCCTCGTCAGAAAAGTATAATGCGTCACCTTTTAATTTTGCATATTTTTCAAATAAATCTGAATATTTATCACCGCACCATTCGGCTATTTTTTCTGTTATCGACAACTTTTCATATCGTTTTGGTTGAACATAATCTTCGCTGTTTGCATCGTTGTATTTTTGGTCGTTTAATGCCTTGTTTAATGGGCCTGTAATTTTGCCGCCATCATAACTGCCGAATGCCTTGCGTACTTTTTCATCAGAATGTATTTTTTTCAACATGCTGTCACATTCGGCTGCGAATGCTGCTAATTTGTCCGGTTGTACACTGTCGTCAATCCAATTTTCGTATCCTGTAAAATTTGGAACAGTCACACCGTGTTGTGCCTGTAATGGCATACGTTCACCATCTACGTAACTGACTGCGTTCATTACCCTGTCTCTGACATCAGTGTCTGTTTGGTATTTTTTATCTGTTATCGCATCCAATAAATTTTGATATGTAAAATCGTCACTTAATACAGGTGGATATGCACTTTTTAAACGACTTTCTAATACCGACTTGTGATTCAGTAACAGGGGATATAAATCATTTTCTATTTTATCCTTGCCCACTGCGGTAATTTTTGCCGGTTGAAATACTTTTGTTGTACCAAAATGTTTGTCCAAAAAATCTTTTGCATCACCGCTCAAGTCATCCCTAGACGATGCCATTCGTTGGAATGTAGAACGAAACGCCTTGTATAACTTTTCCCATTCTTCTGGGGTATGTGTGACATCACCAAGTCCTTCGGTTGCGTCGGTTGGAATTGGCACATCTTCCCGTTCATACAGACCGGTATTGGCATCTGTTGTGTATTCGCCAGCCCTATTTTTTTTCAGGTATTTTTTTGCCCATTCTTTTTGTTTGCTTGTTGCGTTACCCCCCTTGATATATTCACAGAACGTAACAAACTGCTCGTAACTCATTTCATTGAAGATCAAGCGTTGATAATACGTATTCAAAAAATCTTTCATACTTGCCATGTGCATCACCTTTGTTTCTATCTATACTATTATAGTGCAAAAATGCCACAAAATCAATATTTCCTGTATTTTTTTTGGAAAAAATATGTATAATTTTCCCCAAAGGAGAATTCTGTGACGCAATTATTGTTTTCTTTGTATGGTTTTGCATTTTTTAACAAGTTTTTATTGCTGACACCGGTATATTCAATTTTTATGTTGGAAAATGGTGTGTCTGACTTTCTGTTATCAACAATGTTTATCGTGTCTGCGGTTGGGACGATAATTGCACAAATGCCGATTGCGTTTATTACCAATCATGTTGGACAACGTGCATCCATGATTCTGGGGCAAATTTTAAAGATGATTGCAATATTGCTGTGGTTGGTAATGCCTAATTATATCGGTTTTGTTACAGGTATGTTTTTATGGGGTGTTCAGGCAGGATTCCGCAGCGTTGCGTTCGAAGGATTGGTATATGATTCTGTATACGCCAACGGTATGGGCAAAGATTATACACGGATTTTGGGACGCAAATCGACATATGAATCAATTGGTGTTGCATTGTCTGCATTCGGATCATTGTTGATGTTTATGGGATATGACTGGGTAACATGGGCATCTGTTGCTGCGATTTTGTTGTCTGTTATTTGCCTGTTGATGGTAAAATACACGCCGCCCCAGAATATTCGTGCTAAAAAGGTCAAATTTACAAAATTGTTTCGGACTGCGATGCGTATATGCCTGCAAACCCCATGTTTGATGACAACAATGTTGTTTGCACTGTTGGTCGGAAATATTCCGTATATGGATGATTTCTTAAGTCCGATTGGGCTACAAATTGGAATACCAACAGAATATATTGGTGGCGTATCATTGTTTTTGCTGGGGTGCGCCACATTGGGTCAGCGCTTTGCATATAAGTTCACCAAAATTTCAGACAGATTGATTTATGCGCTGGTTGCAGTTGTTGGATTGTGTTATATGGCATTTGGTGCAGTGTACAGTGTTGGATTTTTGTGGTTAATGGGGGTTGGTTATATACTGTTTTATGGTATATATACATTGCTGTATTCTCGTTTACAGCACATGATACCGTCACGTCATAGGTCTGTGGTGTTGTCATTGTATACCACGGTCAGTTACCTTATTTATATTGTCGTATGTGGCATTATTGGGCTGGGATCTATGTTGGGCAGCTGGCGTTACAGTATTATTATCCTGGGGGCGATGATGTTGTTGTTATTCTTGTGGGGAAATCTGTTTTTGCAAAAACGTTGTGGTGTTTCTGATAGATAGTTGATATGTGAATATGTTCTTGTACATATTGCCGTAAAAATACTTTAAAATATCTGTATGAAAATTAATTTTCGAGACGTTTTTTTAAAATCTTTACCATATTTACTGTCAATCGCTGGTGGTATAATTCTTTATACCGGTGCGATTGATAACGCCCCAAATGACAATATTCGTGATTTGGTTATAAATGTATCTGCGTCATTACTTTCTATACCGCTTGTGTTCTTGTTATATGATTACACAAACAGTCGTATAAACAGACAGATGAAACAACATATGGCAAACAGCCTAGGCGACAAATTAAACACTTTTATGATAGGTATGATTCTGTTGGTACGTGAAATGCTGTCCGTGCGTGCAAAGCCCACCACAGAAAATATAAATCGCATGCTGTCGTGGCGTGCGTCTGATATCTCACGCAGACTAAAGGTATCAAACAGTGCGCTGGATAAAATGCATCAATATCATAATGATTTAGATACATTACTGTTCCATAACAGTCAAACAGGTGTATTGTCGTATGAACAAGTTCAGATATTATCATCGTTGGCACGTGCAATGACACACTTTATTAACGAGCATAGATTCCACAAGAATCATCATATTTCTGCCAAATATATGGAAACAATAACTATGAAAATACTAGATTGGCTGGATTCTGACAGTGTTTCTGCATTAAGTGTCAGTACACATTTATCCGGCATACCGGATGATCAGGAAAATAGCAAAAAACAAAAAAATGAAAAAAAATAGTATTTTTTCTTGATTTTTGTTTTTAAATGTGTCAAAATTTGCCCCGAACCACGGAAATAGAACGTAAGTTTTCCCTTTCCGGGTCCGGTTTTGGGGACATAGCTCAGTTGGTAGAGCAAATGACTTTTAATCATTGGGTCCAGGGTTCGAGTCCCTGTGTCCCCACCAGAAATTAACGACCGCCTTGCCGGTCGTTTTGTTTTTATTGAAAAAATTTGCGTTTTATGATATAATACGCATATTCAGCAGACGACATCGGTCGTCTTTTTTTATTACCCGCATCTGCGGGTGTTTTTTATTTACAAAAGGTGTCT
The DNA here is from genome assembly GCA_017425725.1 of Alphaproteobacteria bacterium. Taxonomy (GTDB): domain Bacteria; phylum Pseudomonadota; class Alphaproteobacteria; order Rs-D84; family Rs-D84; genus Enterousia. The sequence goes on from JAFOXU010000132.1 coordinate 5,177, forward strand.
GATATGAAAATGAGCGATAAAGGTATCGAGTGGTTGAAAGGGTTAGAAGGTTCGGTCAAGGTTAATGGAAAACACGTTATATACGATGATGCCACGGGCAAACCTGTGCCTGCAGGAGTTTTATTGCCAGTGGGTGCAACAATTGGCTATGGGCATTTGGTAAAGCCGGGTGAAGATTTTAGTGCTGGTTTAACGGAACAACAGGCGACAAAACTGTTGCAGCAAGACCTGCAAGCAACCTATAACACAATAAACGAACAAATATCTGCTGATGCCATATCAAATATGACACAAAGCCAATATGATGCATTGGTGTCGCTGGTATTTAATATTGGGGCTGGGTCTGCTGCACCACAAAATAGAAATCGTGGGCTATACCAATCAACGGTTAGAAAATATTTGAATGACAATAAATATAAAAGCAATATTTACCCAAATTTAGAAGATGCGTGGCGTGCATTTAGGAATGGAGGAATCTTGGATGGGCGACGTGATGCAGAATGGCGGCTATACAATAATGCAGACTATACTGGTTATTGATTTATCTGAATCAGTTGTTTCAGGTATTGTTTGGCGGCATCAAATTTTGATGTCGCCAAACGACATACGCAAAGTTTTTGCTATGTATTTGCTATGGACGGCATTTATTTCTGGTGATTTTTATTGATTTTGACTGATTTTCGGGGTGGGGCATATATAAAGAAAAATATAACAATTCAACGACCGCTTGCTGGTCGATTATTGTTGTCTATAAGTATAATAA
>JAFOXU010000101.1 GCA_017425725.1 Alphaproteobacteria bacterium
GAATTTGCGTGTTCAGGTTCGTGATAAATATGCGGGCTATTCCGATGCAGAATTAAAGAATCAACAGAACGACGGCCGTTATGTTATTGAAACAGGTGTCATGGTCCGTTCGCATAATGTTGATTTGGTGGACAGTGTATCGCGTCGCATGGGTGAATTAGTACGTCGTGGCATTACCATTACTGAAGATTATTCGGGCCCGATATATATCTTTAATGGCTTGAACGATATTAAAATTTCTATGATAGAGCAGGCAACCAAAAACTCCACCGCTGCGGGTCAACAGTTTGCCAAGGATGCAGATGCAAAACTGGGAAAAATTAAAAGTGCGAACCAAGGGGTATTCAGCATTGAATCCCGTGATCCGACAGACAGTTGGTCATCCAACGAACGTCAGGCGATAAACAAGAAGGTTCGTGTTGTTGCAACAATAACATTTTATTTGAAATAACGCATCCCCACCCTTTGTCATCATGACACTCTTTTGTCACTCCTGCGCAGGCAGGGGTTGGGGCCATACAGTGCGAAATGTAACGTAGCCAACCATTGAACGTTAAATAACTGTCATTCTGGTGTCAAGCCCCAGAGTGACAAAAATGAATAAAATAATTCCGACACTGCCCACTTGCCGTAACCACTAACACTTGCCCATAAAAAACGCCCCGGTCTGTGGGGCGTGGACATGAAACTTTTTTTATGGTTAACGATTCTTTGATACTGGTCTGTCAATGAACATCCAGATTAACCAAACCAACGCTGCGATACCGATAATCGCATATACAATATTGCTGGCCAATGTCGCTGGGCCAAACAAAAATGCAACCAAGTCAAAACCAAAGATTCCAACCAGCCCCCAGTTCAGGGCACCGATAAATGTCAATGGTATAAGAACATAGTTTGTTAGTCCTTTCATCTCTTTTTTCTCCTTTTCAAGGTTTGTTTCGTCTTTGTCTAAGACATGCATATTATAAATCTTTTAAAAATGTATTTCAATTGTAATAGATGTTTTAGGAAAAGGTACCTAGGTCTTGTAAACGAACGTATTACAGATACGAATTGCCGCATATTGTTGTAATAAAAAACCGCCCATTGGGCGGCTAATTATAACTGGATATATAATGACGGATGTTGTTTTAACTTTTCAATACCATCATCCAGAACTTTGCGATATTCAATAAATTTCTTTTTATCTTCTTTGCTCAGATTGCTAATCGCAGGTAACTTAACAGTCATTGGATTTACATGCACGCCATCCTTGATAATTTCATAGTGCAAATGTGGGCCTGTTGAATATCCGGTCGAACCTGCATATCCAATAATTTGACCTTGACGTACATTGGTGCCAACATTTACGCCCTTGGCAAAGCGAGACATGTGTGCATACAATGTTTCAAACGAACCGTTGTGACGAATTTTAACAAAGTTGCCATGTCCACGATTATAACTGCGTGCGATTACACGACCTGCGCCAGCCGCAGGAATCGGTGTGCCTGTTGGGGCACGGAAATCAACACCCTTGTGTGCACGTGTGAACCCAAGTACTGGATGCTTACGCTTTTTAGAAAAGTTACTGGTAATTTTTGCATTATTAATTGGTGTACGTTTCAAAGACTTAATTGCACCATTGCCATTTTCATCATAGTAACCAGTCGTGCCGTCTGATTTCTTGAAACGATACATTTGAACGTTTCCACGTAGTGCTTGGAATGATACAGCCAAAACATTTCCGTTATCTATCTTTTTGCCGTCTGAAAAGTTTTCTTCGTACAGTACCCAGAATTTTTGACCCGAACGAACGTCACGTTCAAAGTCCATTTCGAATGCCAATAAATCATATACTTCAATCAATATCCCAGCAGGAATCCCAGCACGCTGACCTGCCAAATAAAAACTGTCCCCGTCCAATATTTCACCACTGCGCCAAACAGCACGTGTGTCACGTTCAATGTCAACCGTTTGGCAATTCCATGCGCCAGAATCATCGCATGTTAATTCCACCTGTCGCCACGGGGATGGCACAACCACAATCTTGGATACAGGGGAATTGTCACCATTGCGAACAAATTCCAGTTTGTCACGTTCTGCACGTAATCCAGAAATTCCAGCATCTTTCTTTAATACCTTGGAAATTTCGTTAACATCATTGTGTGTCAGCCCCTGGGCCAATAACAATTCAGACAATGTGTCGCCAGATGCCACAACCACCACAGAGCTGCACGTGTTTTGTGTGCGCATTTGTGATGGGGTATGACGTGTTATGACCAAGAAAATTGCAATCAGACTAAGCAGTATAGCCAACGCCATAACAATGCGTGTCAGATTGGTTGTTGTAATAATATCTTTTGCTTTTTTCATAGTGCAGATTATAATGACTTTATGAAAATAAATCAAGCGTTCACAATTTTACAGCAGTCTGGTGGCATTCGTGCCGCACGAATTATCACAGAACATGTGAAAAAACTGTCGTGGTTTCGTGTGCATATGATGGCACGTAAATTACGTCGTGGAATGCCTGTGGCGAAAATTATCGGACAAAAGTGGTTTTATGGACTGAAATTCTATACAAATAAACATACGCTGGATCCACGTCCAGATACAGAAACACTGGTGTCGGCGGTTATTTCTGATTGTGACAATAATACACCCAGACGTATCTTGGATTTGGGGACTGGTACAGGCTGTATTATCTGTTCGCTGGTAAAAAATATTCCAAATATGTCGGGTGTGGCGGTCGATGTATCTGGGGCGGCACTGCGTGTTGCACGTAAAAACATAGTTTCGTTGGGACTGGCTAATCTTATTAAAACATTACGTGGCAGTTTTAATAATAAAAAGTTGGTACGTGAACAGTTTGATGTTATTGTATCTAATCCGCCATATATTGCACGTAATGATGCACGTGTTGACGATGGTGCGACATATGACCCTGTGCGTGCATTATATGCCAAGAAAAATGGTTTGGCAGCATATGAATCAATTGCAAAAAATGCAAAAAATTGGATAAAGCAGGGCGGTAATTTGTACCTGGAAATCGGTATTGACCAGGGCGCAGATATAAAAAATATCTTTCATAAAAACGGCTGGAATTTTGTGCGCAGTGAAAATGATTTGTCCGGCATTGAACGTGTCTTGATTTTCAGCATGGTGACAAAATGAAACAACTAAATGATTCAGATATTGAACATATGATTGATGGGGAATTTATTCCTAATACACGTGACACACAGCGCAGTGTGCGTGCACAATTGCATCTGTCTGCGTTAATGCCAAATGATGATACGTATATCCCAGAACGTGCCAGCCTGGACTTGCATCAATTAACCGAAGAACAGGCATGGAACGCAATCTTAGAACTGGCAAAATCTGGTGTGCGTAACGCAACCATTATCACAGGTGCCAGTGGGATATTAAAAATAAAATTTCAACAATGGGCCAGTGACAGTGTTTTAAGTCCGTATATCGTTTCTTGGCAACCAATAAACAACGGCAGTTTTTCAGTAAAGTTTAAAAAAAATTTATCAAACAACTGAATCTACGGACACCAACCAACGCAACC
>JAFOXU010000071.1 GCA_017425725.1 Alphaproteobacteria bacterium
GAAAAGCCAGACGAATCAGAAAAAAATTATAGTTATATCCGCAGTGTATCATTTGAACCAAGTCTGCGTAATTGTCATGTTTGCCGTATGCAACAGGTTTGTGAAACAGGTGGCGAGTCTAAGGCGACATCTGCATTAAAGGCGGCATCTGGTGGGTTGTCTGCTGGTGCGGCTGCTGGTACCATGGTCAGCCCAGGTTGGGGTACTGCAATCGGTGGTGTTGTTGGTGCTGTTGGTATGGGGATTATGGGCGCTGCCAGTGGTGGTGAAAAAGAATTCTGTCAGCAGATTGAATCTTGTGAAGACATTAATATGTAATCACAATAATATTGGAGAGAGAGAATATGTTTGCAAAAAAAATAACGTTAATTTGTTCTGTGTTCGCAATGTTGGCTGTAATGCCACATTGCGATTCGTTTGCGGCTGCTAAATCAAAAAAATCTGCTGCAAAACAATCCGCAATTCAAACGGGGACCAAGGTTCGAACCAAGGTAGAAGTTAGCGGACTGTATGACCAGGAATGTTATGATGCATATTATGGATGTATGGATTCATTTTGTATTTCTGACAACGAAAGTGGTGGCAGTTGTACTTGCAGTGATTTAAATGCACAATATGAAAAAGATTTAATGGAAATCAAAGGTATTTTAGAAGAAGCAGAGCGTGTCAGAACGGTCGAAGTTGAAAAGGTTCAGGCCGGTGCAAATGCTGATATTATCTTTGGCGATGGCGAACGTGAATATGATGAAGATGGTAATATTGTTGATTTAGATGAAAAAGATAAAAAACAAAAAAAACAGGATTTATTAGCGATGTGGGATACCTCTTTTGAAGAAGAAGAGGAAGAAGAAATCGATATCTCTGATTTGGTCGGTGCGTCATTGTATGATGCGGCACAGGAATTGTGTCAGGAACAGATACCTGAAAAATGCGAAAAAGATTTTGCATTCTTGACCCAGGTTTATAAACGTCAAATTACATCCGACTGCAAGGGGTTTGAAAACAGTATCACACAAAAACGTGCCGAAGCCGAAGCCGCATTGGCCAGTGCCGAGGCAGATGTTCGTTCTGCATTAAAAGATTCTTTGAACGAAGCAAACAAGTATGATTTGGGTACTTGTATGGTTGAATTCAAGAAATGTATGATGACAGACGATGCATGTGGTAAAGACTGGATGGGGTGTGTTTCAACAATTGCAAATGTTAATATGCAGGGGATTAATGAATCCGATGTTTTCAAAGATGAAAATATGAAAAAATCTGCACAAAAGGCATTTGACGGCAGTGTATACGGAATTGCTGCATCAACAATGGAAGGTTTGGATTCAAAACGTATAATTTGTGAACGTGTTTTGAATCAATGTGTTGCGGTACGTGATCAGGTTTGGCCTGCATTTATTCGTGAAGCAGCCCCAACAATTAAGGTTGCTGAATTAAACGCTGAATCCAAGGTACGTCAGTCTTGTTTAACAAATATTTCAAATTGTATCCAAAAGGCCTGTAAAGACGATATCGCAGGCAAGGGTGTTGATACAATGGATGCATGTTTGGCACGTCCGGATATGGCACGCAGTTTCTGTAAGGTTGAATTGGAACCATGTGAAAAAATGGAGCCACAAATTTGGTCTTATGTAACAGATAAATTGGCTGCGATGCGTGTTGATGCATGTACAGAAGAAGTAAAGAATTGCTTTACGGCAGATACACGTTGTGGCAAGAACTTTGAAAATTGTATCGGTATGGACTATGAATATATTCATGATATTTGTCCGATTGATACATTGGTTGTCTGCAAACAGGCAAACCCAGCATTTTCAATGGATGACTTGGATTCAATGTTGATGGGATTGTACTTAAATATTGATAATTCTGCATTGGATAACTGTCAGGCATTGGTTGATGCCAAAATGACCGAGGTTTGTGGTAGTTTGACAGACTGTAACCGTTTTGCATCTGATGAAGTTATCGGAACAAATTCATTACGTTCTGTCAAAGATGGCACAATATATCGTGTAACAGGTATGATTTCATTTGGTTCAATCAAAATGGGTGATGCGACAGGTGTGAAAGATGGTGATGATATCTTGAAACCTGGTGAAATTGGTGTTGCAGAATATATTGAAAAAATCAAAGAGAAGAACAAATCTGTTAAGGATGCAGATGCGGTTATTGCAACGATTGAAGATGAATTGAATAATATTGCAGGCACAATCAATCGTACAATTGCGATGATTGAACAAGACCCAGAAATTCAATTCTGTGTTGCAGGACGTGATTTGTCTCAGATAACAGGAAAATCTGGTGACAAAACAACGGCTCGTTTCCCAAATCTGTTGAATTCAATTAAAACCCAGATTGCGGTATCTGCATTACGTCAGGCCCAAGATAACTATAACAAAAAGTTTACCGAAGAAGTGTCTAAGGCAACCAAGGATGCATCATTGGATATTGCGCAATATATGTGTCAAAAGGCGGCACAACAGGGTGCAACAGATATCACAACCCCAGAAACAGACTTGGTTGAAAACTATGCAATCAGTTATGACGTTGGCAGTGGTCTGAATCAAAAAGATTTAACCGCTGGTGGTTCCAAGATTACAGAACTGGGTGGTGTAACATTCAGTAACGCAGGTTATCTTGGTAACAAAGATAACGCAACAAAGTTGACGGGCGGTCAGAAAGAAACAACAGCGGTATTTAGTCGTGAAACACGTATATGTCGTATTTGTACAACGATATATACCCAGAATTGTAAAACGACCGGCAGTAAGTCTTGGTTCCATAACAACAGAAATGTTACATGTGAATCAGGAACACCGACCGAAAATTGTCAAGATATACAGATGTAAAAAAAGTCCCCCACATGGGGGATTTTCTTTACTGATAATGCCTAAGTGTTGGAATAAAAACACTGACGTTTTTGGCAATGTGATGTGCGAAAATTTTACCCCAGTATCGATCATAATATCATGATGAATATCGTTGCAAAAAAAATCCATGACAGAAAAATTCTGCGGTTGTTGCGCAAAATTGTTTTTTCATTGCCAGGTGGTAAAAATTTGCCAATCGGAAATCTGACCAGCCAATGGATGGGAAATTTATATCTGACAGAACTTGATTTGTTCATAAAACACAATCTGAAATGCGCTAATTATTTGCGCTATAGTGATGATTTCTGTGCCTTTCATAATGATAAAGATTTTTTAAACAATATACGTTATTGTGTTGATGATTTTGTTCAACAAAATTTAAATTTGAAATTGTCCATGGCAATTATTAAGCCTGCCGAAGGTATGATATTTGTTGGATTCAGATTGTTTAAAAAATTTATATTATTACGTCAGCGGACTGTGAAAAAAATTAAATGCAGAATGCGTATCTTGTTTCAAAAATTAAACTGGTCTGACGGCGATATTGCATCGGTCGCATCAATGTGTGGGGTGATGGGATGGGCAAAAACATATAACTTAAGAAAGATAATAAAAAATACCCCGTTTGGGGTATTTTTATCTGTTGGTTAATTGTAATTCAATGCGACGGTTTTGCTGCAGGCTGGCCGCGTCATTTCCCAATGATATTGGATACATGTCGCCAAATCCCGTTGGGATCAGACGACGTTTCGACACACCATTCTTGGCCAGTTCGTTTGCAACCGCACTGGCACGTAACAATGACAATTGCGTGTTGTTGCGATATCCACGTGTCCCAGATATAACCTGTTTCTTATCTGTGTGGCCATCAACACGAATTATCCAATCGATGTCTGTTGGGATTTTCGCCTCCATATCCTTGATGACATTGGCGATAAGTTTTAATTGTTTCTTGCCTGCATCAGATAATTTGTATGAACCACTTGGGAATAATATGTCGCTGTTGACGATGAATCTGTCACCGTCTGTCGTGATTGTGGTGCGATTGCCCATTGCCAGTTTTACAGCCTTGTAAAATTGTGACTGATATTTAGATACATCATTTAATTCTGCGACCTTGTCCGCCAACGCCTTGTTCAGGCGGTTGGACATTTCGACATATTCAACTTCTTGGGCGCGTGATTTTTCTTCGGCTGCGTCCAATGCGGCCTGTAATTGTTCTAATTGGGCGGTATAATTCGCATATTGTACGGACATTTGTTCCTGTAATTGTTTGCGTTCTTGTTCCAGTGCCACAGATTGTTCACGACTAAGGTTTGCTTGGTTCAATTGTGCCGCCAATGTGCTAATTTCAGATTGCATTTCTGTGATTTCAGACTGCATTGTGGCAATCTTGGATTCGTATGCGCCAATTAAATCTTCGGTGCTTGTGTCCATATTGTTCAATTCATCACGTGCTAATAATAACAGGCGGTTGGCTTCCCGTTTGTATAATTCCATTTCTTCGATTGTTTGGGCCTGTTCGGCATTTTCTTGCTTTAACTGTGCAACAGCACGTGTGCCTGTTGATTTGTTGAACACGCTGGTTGTTGTCCACAAAAATACAAACATAATCAGCAAGAATATCAATATGATAACCAGATTTGAAAATAAATCGACAAATCCTGGCCATGCATTTGTTTGACTGCGGTAACGGATGTTCATCATTGTTTTTCTCTCTCTCGTTCTGTGTTGTTGTGTTATGCGTCAGACAGGGTTTGTTCCAGTGTCTGAACACTTTTTGTTAATTCGTGTGTCGCTAAGTTTATTTTTGGTAAAACACGTGCGATTTCATCTGTGGCAGACGCAGTTGTGCGTGCAGACAGAAAATCTGATAATATCTTGAATATTGTGTTTTGCGCAATTTGTACCTGAAGCCCCAGAAAACCGACAATTAAACTGCCCGCCAGTCCCAATAACGAACTGGTAAATGCGGTTGTCATGCCAGATAATGGTTTGTATATCCCGGTCTGCATTGATTCCAAAACTGATTCGTCAGAAAAGTTTAATGATGCAATTAATTCTGCAAAACCACCAACCGTTAATATCAGTCCCCAGAATGTCCCCAGTAAGCCCAAGAATATCAAAATGTTTGTTATATAGCGTACAGATTCACGGGAATCTTCGAAACGTAGCAGTATCATGTCTGAGATGCTGTCCAGTGTTGATTCAGAAATCTTGCGTGGGCGTGATGATAATATCTGGGCCACAGGACGTAATAAATTGGGCATGCGTACAACCCCAACACGCCCAGTTGTATAACTGTATAACCATTTATATTCAGGCAATAATTGAAAAATCTGAACAAAACATAGACC
>JAFOXU010000039.1 GCA_017425725.1 Alphaproteobacteria bacterium
TACACAAATATTCCCCCTGTAATCAGAGAGATACTTGTCCTGTTTATCATCCAAACCTTTTTCTGATAACAACCAACGTTCCATATTATCCGGATTATTAGGGATTCGCAAAACAAAATCTTTACCAGTCGAATCTTCCTTTAATTTAAATGCTGTCGTTTGTGCACCAGAACGCCCCAACTGTTCACCAATTGTATACTTAGAGCCAAAACCCAATTGTCCTAATAAAAAAACCTTTTCTTTATCAGATAATGGTAATACAGAAGCGCATTTTCTCTGTTCTAAAAACATCGTCATAAACATCCCTTTGGTTACACAATACAATTATAACAAAAAAAGCGATTTATATAAATTATTACCAGCAGATTTTTAAAATAAATTAGAATGATTTAGATGCGGAACGGTCCCGATGGCGTAGTGTACAGAAGTTACATGAGCCATCGGGACCGTCCACAGATGAATTATTATAATTTATTTTTAGTTTAGTGGAGCCCCCCAATGCTGTTGTATTGTTCTTTCTGTATCCATTGGGCTGACCAAAACCTGTGGTGTCAAGATAACAACCAGAACTTCACGGGTTGCCGCTGTTTCACGTGAACCAGACAATGCCATAAAGTCAGGATCACCCAAACCATAACGTGTATCTTCGTTTTTCTGTTTTTCAAACCCAGATACAACCAACATTTGACCAGATTCCATGATAACTTCTTGCATGAAACTACGTTCTTCAACTTCTGGTAATTGTAATGTTACCTCACCAATTGTCTGTGTGGACATACGTAACAATTCACGAACCGACATACGGAACAGCAATAAAATCTTGCCGTTTTCCAAAACATTTGGCAACAACTGCATTGTAAATCCTGTTTCCAAATCATCTTGATCAACTGTACTGGATTCAACAGTTGTAAAGTTTCTTGATTCAAAACGTTTGATATATCCTGTGGTACGTGTATTGCTGACCGGTGCAACACGATTTGAACGTGTTGTAACACCAACATTTGTCACCAACGATACCTTGCCCTGCTTTGCCAAAGATTGAATCAACGCATTTGACCCTGCAACCCCAGCCAACGAACCATTCATAATATCATTTTGTGTATACGCACCTTCGACTGTTACACCACCTTCGGTATGTGTTGCACCTGTCAATGCGGACACAGCATTTGATAATACTGCGATATTCATTGAACTGGCCTCGGTCGATGCCAGGTTATTTTTTGGATTTGCAACAATATTCAAACCTGCTGTTGAATTAATTGCCGCAGCCAAATTCAAACCAAACGCAGAATCGTTCGAAATCGTTACCTGCAGAACCTTTACATCAATGGTTATTAACTGTGACAATCTTTTGTTTTGGCGTTCAATATATTCACCAACACGTGCCAACACAGATGGCGATGCAGTCACTGTAATTGTTCCCAAACTGCGTGAAACAGTAAAATCTGCATTATCGCTTTTTCCGATAATCGAAGAAATCGCATTTTCTACTTCGTCCCATTCTTTTAACGTAGATTCCAGTGACACTTCATTAGAATCATCTGTTGATACAGCCGTCTGATATGCCACCTCGGTCCCCAGTGCATACAACGTAAATGTTTTGGTTTCTGTTTCATAGAAAACAATTGAATTCTTGTCATAATACCACAACAAATCTAAATCTGTCGCAACCTGAGATAACAATCCTGACAATTTACCAGTATATGCAACATTAACCAATTTTTTTAATTTCTCTGCCGAAATTTGTCCATCTATTTTAACAGGAATACCTGTAACAGAATAAATATCGTTCGCCAAAACTTGTAACGAAACAGGTTCATTTAACAAAATTGTAACACCTGTATCTGTTTCAAATTGGCTTGGCAGATTGTTACGATGTTCCAACACAACAGATTTATTACCCAACCAAACACCTTCGGACATAGATACGGTATCGCCACTGGCCACCTTGGCACGTGGATTTTTTGCCATTTCAAACGCATCATACGCATTTACAAAATCTTGATCAACAGATGCCGCAACCTTGGCAGATTCTTTGGTTGCACAGCCATTTAAACCGCCCAAAACCAAAGCACACATTACAAATATTTTTACTGGCTTTATCATATTTATATTCTCCTACGGCATATGAAATTTAATTATTCTTCTGTTGTTGTAATCAGCAAAACCCTGTTACCCTTATAGAATTTCGCATATGGAACCGGTGTTGCACGACCAAAATTACGAACCAGTGCAGATGCAACATCAACAAAGCGACCTTTGAATACTGCACTTGCCTCGATTGGGTATTCACGAGATGTCGCCCAAACCAAATCCCAACCTTCTTTGTTACACCAGTTTTGCAGAACTTCACGTAATGTCTGACCATTTGCAACAACCCATGAACGAACCTGATCTGTCAGGGTCACAGGCGCCTGTGCATCTGCAGATTCAGCAACTTCTATTTCTGTTTCTTCTTCAACAACTTCTGTATCTTCTGTGACGTTTTCAACCTTCATACCCATTTTGGTTGCAAAAGCCTCGTACCCATCTGCATATTTGCCACAGTTTTTGCGCCCACTGCGTGACACAGCCAAAACGTTGCCACCGTCATCTTCCAGAACTTCACGATGCAACAATGGCATTTCAGATTCATCACTGCATTCATCTGCAAATCCAACTGGGATTTGTGTACCATGCAACATATTTGCACCACCAGACCATTCGTCGCCACGTGCACCTAAATTAAAATTATTTTCAACAACTAAATCTGTACCTATTTTCGAAACAATGCGAATATTATCACTTTGCTTTTTCTTAGATGTGACACCACCTGTACAAGATACATCAACATCCGCCTCTGACCCGACCAGTGGCCATGCAGGAATTTCCCTGTATGTTTCTTGCGTTTCGACAACATCATATGTTGTTGTGTCAACTTGTTCCCATTGACCTTCATCAACAATTTTTTCTTGTTGATAAAAAACCTCTGACGTGACGATTTGTGGCAGATTTTCCGCAGCAAAGCAATAGCCAGCTGCAGTTGCAAACATTGCACAAATTAAGATTTTGCGAAACATACTCAGACTTCCTTTCCCTATAGTATTCCTTTAATTAGTTATTATTATAACAATTTGACCGAATCTGTGCAAGACCTAAAACACACTAAATATAACTAAAAAAAATCTATTCCAATATAAAATCGCACGAATCGCAAAAAGATGCTATACTATCTACGACAAAATTAAATTTTAGGGGTAAATTCATGCAAGATATGATTATTTTTATTACACTAGGCATAATATTAACATTAACAATCAGCGGAATTATATTCGCACAAAAAATGAACAAACGAATTTCCGAAATCACAAAAACACTGGAAATGCAGCACAGCCTGATTATAAAGATTCAATCTGTTTTAAAAAACAAATCTGCAACAAACGCTGTGGCAGAAAATGCAGAAATGATTTATCAAGACCTGCTGCAAAGTCTAATACCTATTATGGCTGCTGTCGACATTATGCCACGCAACACATCTGAACACGCATTATGGCGTGCACTGGGTGGTATAATGGATGAATATGCCAAAAATCCTTTTACATTGGAAAAATTGCGTCGTTGTATAAAACTGGATTCCGAAGTTGCACGAAACATTGATAATTACATGCATCGTGCAGAATCCTTTTTACAGCATTTAACCACAACAGAAACTGACGGACTGTTGGCCGCCACATTTACAGATGGCTTGCTGGGGCAATCATTAACCTTTTTTGCCCAGGCAAAACAGCTTGCAACACAGAACGACCAAGGCAAATGACAAAATTATCTGAAAAACTTATCACCGAGATATCAAAACAACGTGACGAGCCAGCCTGGTTACTGCAATGGCGTCTGGATGCATACAGGGCATGGACAAAAATGTCTGAACCCCATTGGGCAGAAATTGAATATCAACCAATAGACTATGATTCTTTGAATTATTATAACGAACCCAAGCCGATTGATAATTCTGATCTGTCACAGGTATATGATAAAATGGGATTACCAGAAAACGAAAAAAAAGCACTGATGGGCATGGCCACAGACACCGTTATTGACAGCCGTTCCGTTCATACATCTTATACCGAAGAATTAAAAAAACACGGAATAATATTTCTACCCTTTTCTGATGCTGTAAAACAATATCCAGAATTGGTAAAAAAATACCTGGGGACAATTGTTCCACAAACAGACAATTTTTTTGCCGCATTAAATGCTGCGGTATTTTCTGACGGAACGTTTGTATACATTCCACCAAACACAAAATGCCCGATTGATTTGGCAAGTTTTTTCAGAATTGAAACCGCAAAAATTGGACAATTCGAACGCACCTTAATAATTGCGGACACAGGTTCAGAACTGTCATACATGGAAGGTTGCAGCGCCCCACGCAGAACAAAGCATCAACTGCATAGTGGCGTTGTTGAAATCATCGTATGCAAGGATGCAACTGTCAAATATGCAACTGTACAAAATTGGTATGCCGGCAAATTTGATGGCAAAAAAAATATTGGTGGCATATTAAACTTTGTCACAAAACGTGGACGTTGCGACGAAAACGCAAAATTATTGTGGACCCAGGTCGAAGTTGGCTCTGCATTAACATGGAAATATCCATCAACGATATTAGCCGGCAAAAACTCATTCAGTGATTTTTACTCGCTATCTATCACTCGTGGTGGTCAAATGGCTGACACTGGCACCAAGATGATTCACATTGGCGACAACAGCAAATCAAACATCGTGTCATATGGCGTCGCATCAGATACATCCTGTCAGACATTTCGCAGTCTTGTGTCTTTTTCCGGCAACAATTGCACAAATGCATCAAAATGCGACAGCAAACTAATCAACGACACAGCGATTGCAAACACCCTGCCCCGCATTATTCACAATGGCACAAACAACAAACAATCGCACGAGGCATCCACAGGAACAATTGATGCAGCGACATTAAACTATCTGAATATGGCAGGCATCGAAACTGATACCGCTATTGCGCTGATTATCGGCGCAACTGCAACACCTGTATTATCACGATTACCAATGGAATTCTTGGTTGAATCGAAACAATTAATACAAATGGCATTATCAAAGGATTAAAAAATGCTTGAAATAAATAACTTAACAGTAACCTTATCAGACCGTGAATTATTAAAAAACATATCATTAAAAATTGACGCTGGCGCACGTGTGTTATTATCTGGTCACAACGGTTCTGGCAAATCAACCTTGGCAAACACAATCGCAGGAAATCCATCGTACACAATAAAATCAGGCACCATAAAATTCAACAAAACAGATATCACGAATGAAAACGCCACAACACGTGCATTAATGGGAATATTTTTAGGTTCACAACACGTACCAGAAATACCTGGATTAACAATTCTTAGTTTTCTGAAACATTCTTGTATTGCGCACACGCATTTTCAATTAGGCCAAGATTTATCAATGGGACAATTTCTGGAAAAATTAGAATCTGCACGTGCACAATTAAACATACCACAACAATGGTTAAACCGCAGTGTTAACGTTGGTTTTTCTGGTGGCGAACGAAAAAAAATAATGCTGTTACAATTAATAATGACACAACCAAAATTTGCAATACTTGACGAACCTGATTCTGGCGCAGACAATCAAACACAGCAATTAATTGCAGACACAATAAAATCAATGCCAGACACAACATTTCTGTTCATCAGTCATCAACAATCATTCACAGGTTTAGTATCACCAACACACACAATTACTTTATCTGACGGGCAAATTATGATACAATAAACACATAACA
>JAFOXU010000016.1 GCA_017425725.1 Alphaproteobacteria bacterium
ATCAAATGTTATCTTTTTCTTGGTCATTTATATAATTCCTGATTATTTTATCGGGGCGATTATAACAATATTATTTTAAATTCCAATATTTTATTGATGTGACATGTATCTTTATCACACAAAAATATCTTGCATTAAAAAATTAAAAAATGTTACAATAATTTGCATATTGGAGTAGGAATGCGCTGTAATTGGGTCCCTTTTTTTATATTTGTTTTCTTTGCTTTTGTGTATCAGTCTGACACAGAAGCAGCAGTTGTTGCGCGCCAATCACAAAAAAACCTTATTAACACACGTCAAAAACAAATCAATACAAGTAAATATTTACCCAATGCCAGCAAATTAGCACGTGCAGCATCAGACAGGTATTATGAAACAGGAAATATTACTGGCACTTCTATTACATGTCATGCAGGATGGTACCTGCCAGCCAATGCGCAATCATGTTCTGCATGTAAAGACAGATATTATTGTCCTGGCGGAACGTTTTCTGTTCAATCATACGACCAAGGTTTAAAAAACGCACAAAAAATCGTATGTTCATCTGGCAAATATTTGCCCGCAAAATCAGCAAAATGTCAAGATTGTAGCACCAGATATTATTGTCCTGGTGGTGCGTTCTATTTTTCTTTGACAATAGATCAAGGCAGAAGTATGGTTCGTACGACTTGTGGGGCTGGATACTATCTGCCTGCAAATGCAACATCTTGCACCGACTGCAAGGACAGATATTATTGTCCTGGCGGAACATTTTTTGTTCAATCATACGATCAAGGCATTGGCAGCCCAAACAGTTTCTTCTGTTGGCCTGGCAGTTATGCGCCAAAAGGGCAAAAAAGTTGTTCGCCATGCAGAACAGACAATAAATATATCTGCAAGGGTGGGATATTTGAATTTAACGTAACAAAAGACCAAGGACTATATTTATGTCCACCAGGTGCATTTGCCGACAAAAGCAAACATGCATGCGGATTCTCGCATGAGATGCTAGCATATGGCATCCATGGACGTGACGCATCACTTTCTAAACAATGTTGGACAAAAGCAGGCGCTGATGAATATGAGAAATGCCTGACCAGTAACGATTAACTGCAATATATCTGAACACTAAATATGTTATTAACACCGTCTTTTTTGAAACCCAGAAAAAATCTTGTCAGGTTACTGCGCATACACACAGGACACATAAGTAATATAAGTATAAACAAACTGATAAAATCTGTTAATTTATATAAATCGCCACTGCCACTGGTATTTCTGTTGGCGACAGCAATATATAAAATCGACAAATCGCAATTACCCAAGCAGTTGGCCGGTGTAATAAGTCATGAAAAAATTGGCAACGCCATGAACATGGCTGCGTTTCAAAAAATCCTTAAACTATATTCAGAACACAATATTCCTGTAATGGCACAAAAGGGATTAGTATCTAAATTGTTATACCCACAAAGCACACGCCCAATGAACGATGTAGACTTCTATGTTCCCAGACACCTGTACAGGAGTGCAATAAATCTGGCTGTTGAAAATGGATTTCATATTAATCACGATATGTTGTGTAGCGCAGATTTACAATTACGTGATCAGGGTTGTGTAGATATACACTATGCGCTGTTCAAGGGCGCAAATCCACGAATGGATGATACGATTTTTCATCGTGCACAGCAAACACAATTTGCAGGGACAGAAGTATTAATCCCAACCCCCGAAGACAGATTGATTATTATCATGTGTGAATTTTATGGCAACTTTTTATTCGAAGCAGGCTCAAAAGGCACTGATATTAGACAAATATTTGCCGCACATCCACAATGGGTACTGGATACATATAAAATCATTCATGAAAACCCTGGATTAAACTGGGGCAGAATTATGCGTACAGCTAAAATGTCAGAATACGATTATCAGATAAAACTGTTAACCAGACTTTTGAACAATATTATACCTGGGCTTATATCTAAACACGCAACAAATATTATAGATTTTCTATGTCCTGACAAAACTGTAAAAAAATATCTGAAACGCGATAAAAAAATAGTTTACTTGCATAAAAAAAATTATAAAATCTTTTTAGACGAAAGATACTGATGTATACAAATTATTTTACAAATCTTAATTATCAGAAATTATGCGATTTGCGTAATCACGTAAGAGATGTTACAAACAGAACAAAACCATTGTGGCACGGAACCATTTACATTGGCACAGAACCACTATACTTGGAATGCCACGTTAAATGGTTAGCAGAGAAAATTAATTTATATTTTGTAAATGTAAAAGAACATTATTGCGACCCAAGGGCAAAAAAATTATATATCTTGCGTGCCGGGGTCAAGGATTTTATTGTCCAACCAGACTGCTTTACAACCAACGTATACTTTACACAAAATCACTTATGTACTAAACCAGACTTAATTGTACATAATAATTGTGTATATCTACATTATGACGATGAATATTATATGTCTGTAACATCCGAAGATTATACAAACTTTTACCACCTGGGCGAAAACCACTTATTAATGCGTGTATTAAACTATATCTTTGATTCTTCAGACAACATTATGTTACACGGGGCCGTTGTTGGATATAAAGATTACGGTATTTTAATTACGGGCCTGTCTGGATATGGAAAATCAACACTATCTGCACACTGTTTGGCCCAAGGGATGGATTTTATTGGTGACGACAGAGTTATGTTAAGCAAATCTAATCAAAATGTTTTTGCATCACCAATCTATACAACGCTATCATTATCTGCACCTGTACCCGGAATACAACCAGTGAAAACTATTTCTTGCCCAAACAGCACCAAAGATATTGTGATATTAGACCGCAAAAAAATAGCACAGAAAATTAAAATCCGTGCCGTATTAGAACCCCATAACATTAAGACCAATAAACCTGAAATAAAACCAACAAAAAAGCCACCTGTAATAACCAAATTATGTGCGGATTATTGCAACTTTAGCCTATTAACAAGAACAATAAATCCCTTGCATGATTACAAAAAAATTTCTAACTTGCTTGCAAATGCAGATTTTTTTATAATGAACCTGTCGAATAATATTAGCGATAACGCAAATGCGATTTTTGACCTAGCAAAGGAAAAATGTAATGAAATATAAGAAAAACGATGATTTCTTTTCAGATATAACAGGCGCCTTAACAATATTTATTGATATGGAACAAGGGCTGTTTTATTTACTGCCACTGTTTGCTAGTTTAGTATGTCGTTTTTTACTGAACGGTAAAACATTGGATGAAATCAAAGAAATATTTTCCGCATTTCCAGAAATCCCCGACGATTATAAAGCACGTATAGATACAGTCATGGATAGATTGGTCGAGTATAATCTGATTATCCCAAGCAAATCACCAGACAACATTGCACCCGTTGAATTAAATGACTTAACATTTCAAGACCTGCAAGAAGATGATTGGTCATATGATTTTTCACCATCAACCGATATACAAAAACTATTACTGGACGATCCGATACACGATGTATCACTGGATGGTTGGACACCTTTTGCGTAATGATTTCTGTGATAATACCTGTATATAATGGAGCAAAATATTTATCGGAATGCCTGTCTAGTATTCCAGATAAGTGCTGTGACATCATTGTTATAAACGACGAGAGTACAGATAATTCAACGGAGATCGCATCAAAATACACAAATCAAATCGTTAATGTAAAACATGGGGGACCTGTTCTTGCACGAAACATTGGAATATCAATGGCAACAAGTGAATATGTACTGTTTCTGGATGCAGATGACATATTAACAAAAGACGCTATTAATATCATGCGCCAACAAATAGAAACAAATGATATTATTATTGGATTACGTCAAGATTTTATATCTCCTGATTGTCACGATAATCATAAGGAAACAAAAAAATCTAGCCATGGTGTAATCACAGGATGTGCCTTAATCAAAAAGAACACATTTGATAAAATCGGTGTATTTGATACAGATTTGTTATGTGGTGATGGTTATGAATGGTTGTTGCGTGCTGAAAAATCTGATATAAAAATAAAAAAGATTGATGACGTACTTTGTTTGCGTCGCATTCATGATAACAACATGGGAAAAACATTAAAAGAACAAGAATATAAAGATTATTGCAAAATAATAAGAAAACACTTTGTAAACAAATGACAGACTCTATACATATTTGTACTGCCGCAGATAAAAATTATAAGTTGCCATTGTGCTGCTTGATAAATTCTCTTTTGCGCAATTGTAATGCACATAAATATACATTGCATATTTTGTTTGATGGCCTGTCCAAGCGCTTTCAAAACAGGTTACACACTATGTGTTATGATTCAAACATTTGTCTAAATTTTATTGATATGCAAACGTATGATTTTGATTTCCATGGTTTGGATATGCAACATTGGACCAAGACAATATTTTATCGCATCATGATTCCGGACATATTTAAAAATTTGGACCGTATCTTATACATTGATTGCGACACATTAGTACTGCAAGATTTGTTCAGTTTCTTTTACACACCATTAGATAGCAAAACAAATATGGCAATGGTTGTCGACAGATTCTCATATAGATCTAGAATTCCTGTATTAAACACGAAAAATTATTTTAATTCAGGCATGATTTTATTTGACATTCCAAAATGTCGTAACGACAATTTTTCTATGAAATGTATTCAATGGATTCATAATAATCCAAAACTGGCTAAATTCCCAGATCAAGATGCAATAAACGTTGTTTGTGATGGAAAAATCTTACGTGTAAGCAACTTGTATAACAAGCAGTTCGCAACAACCGACACTATTAAAATTGACACGAAACCATTTATCATACACTTTTTATCTGCAATCAAACCATGGATGTGGAAAGCCCCCGTAAAATATAGTCAATTATACAGATCATATACACCCAATAAAATACAATCTATAATAATACTTGCGAAACAACTAGTACAAAAAACCAGACATTTATGTTTTCATACAAAATACGGCACATTTCTAGAAAAAACCACTGTGAAAGAATATAAAAAATATTATATCTTTAACGTATGCATACACACTAAACATTTTAAACATAGGCACAATGATTTGATTCAAATGCTGCAACAAAACAAGAGCAAACAAAATGCGAATTAATACCCGTAACATAACTAATATCGTTATTAATACGTCAAAACAGCCAGTGGAATTTATACCTTTTTCACAATTTCTAGATAAGTCACCAAACATTCAACAAATCGCCTTTATTGGCAAAGCCATTTTTGATAGTCCAGATTTTATATCTATATTAGAATTGTGCGCATCACGTGATATATTTTTAATTTTTGGCGAAGTTGGGGCAACATCTTATGAAAATATATATGCATTGGTACAATTTGGTAATGTTATTGCAGTAAACATACATGAAGACGATCCAAACGTACAAACATTAATGGCATTAAGGGAACGTTTTGACACACCATATCCAGAAGTCAATATTATAGTTAGCGCCCCACCGCATATTCCGCAAGATTCTTTATCAGAACAATCTTATGCTTTTTATAATCTAGCCGATGATATCAATAATGTTGGCTGCGTTAATATGTGGCGAGAACCTATGATAGATTACGATGGCGGTTTAATTGGGTGCTGGCAAAACACAAATTTCAAGCACCCAATCAACGCATTTAAATTAGGTTTGGACAAGGCAATAAATCATAAAAAATATAAAAAAATTATTCATATGTTACAAACACATAAAATTTGTCTTGAATGTCCATGCGCACGCTGTCCTGTATTTGCCAGCATGATTTGGTCAAATAAAAAGATTAGCAAAAACATAATATAACCAACCATATAAAGATTATTTTTTTCTTGTCTAATTGATATAAAATGCATATTATTTGTATATGAGTGCAGGGAAGAGAAAACACAACTATGTTGCTTAGAAAAGTTACTGTTTTCAGTGGTATTTTTTTTATGGTCTTTGGACTGGCTGTTGATAGTGCAAACGCAGAATACTGTAACGGGAAAAGTTACAAGGTAAAACCTGGCAGATTTTGTTGGGCAACCCAGGGATACGCATGTGCGCCGGGCTGTTATTGCACAGGTAACGCAGGCAGTTTTACATCTTGGACAAAATCCAGTGTTACAGATGGTTGTTCTAAACGATGGACAAAAATAGACAGCGAACTGGGC
>JAFOXU010000085.1 GCA_017425725.1 Alphaproteobacteria bacterium
GCGGGTACACGTATTACTGTATATTCACCGTCTGATTTGATGGTAACATGTGGTGCGCCGGGCTCATCTGATAAAAAATGTGCAGTTGCCCCATATGGCAATAAACAACGTAATGACAGTTGGTCACATACGACAGAACGTTCAAATGATTCTTCATGGGTTGGTCAGGTACGTTCATTTAATATCGGTCAATATTGCGAGAATAGAAATGGTAAAATGACTGCAAGCGAAGATTGCAAAACAGAAAGTTGTGGTGGGTATGATTACAGAACCATATTGATGTATTGCGAATCTATGAACTATCAATCTAAGACCGAAGTTAAACAACAAGCATATCACGAAAGTGAACAAAAGAAATACCAAGATACATATGGTGCCCCAGGTGAAGAAAAAACAGAAGAACAACAGGCGGCATATGATGAAATGATTGGTATAACATACGATGAAAATGGTTATGTTGAAAACCCATTTGAATCTGCGGCTTCAGAACCAGCACCAGAAGAAGCAGTCCTGACATGCATGGACGGTTCAATGCCTGATGCAAACGGATGCTGTGCAGGTGAAATATATACTGATATGGGCGAAATGGGATTCAACTGCTGTCCAGAGGGCGGTGGCGACTGCTTCCCACCAATTCTGTAAGCAGAATACAAATCAATTAAAACCACCTTTTGGTGGTTTTTTTATTAACAAATAACTAAAAGGAGATGGAGATATAGCAACATTACGCAAATATATCGTACGCAATATTGCGTACTTTTTTTTACTGTAAATCGATATAAACATAATTTTATTCGATTCGTGTCACAAAAACAATTTTTGCAATACGAATCAGAAATCTGATTCGTATTTCAACCATAGGTTGTAATGTTTTACAAGGAATCTTTTCTTATGTATATATCAAATTATCTACAAATAACAAAAACAAAAAAGGAGAAGAAAAAATGACAGCAACATTGACAATGGTCGCAACAGAAAAATTTCAATCTGCAGAACAATTATGGTTTTGGTTCTTGTATTCTAAATCTGTGCGAAACAATTTTTCACGAACGAAACATACGCCTACAAAACGCCCATGCGAAATATTAGATGTAGAAACAATGATTACAAAATTATATCTGGCAGGTAAACTGACAGATGAACAATTGGCTGTCATGAAAAAATTTGGTGATAAACGTCGTGCGCCACATCAACATATATGGAACGAAAATCGTGCCGCAGCACAATGGCGAAATGCAATGGAAATTATTGCAGTGGCTGCAAAAAAATCAGGTTGGATTGATTAACAGGAGTTATTTCAATGATTATCATCGCTTTTTCTGATAGAACATCAAAAATACTGCCCAGAATATTATGTCACGGAATGAAACACGTTGCACCAATCGGTGTTTACCAAGACAAATTAATTATGTACCAATTCATCAAACCAGGAAAAATAAATCAAATACGATTAAGCATGCGTGATTTACAAATATTACAACGGCATGGTTGGCGTTTTATATATGTAACTGGTGATTTGGCATATAATTTTAACAATACAAATGCAAAAACATGTGTACAACTATCTAAACATGCAATAGGCATAAAAAATATATACATACAAACACCAAATTCGCTGTATAAACATTTGTTAAGTGACTAGCAGTTAGTGTAAGTGGCAAGTGGTGGAATAATTATGTGTTCGCTTACACTAATCATAAAAAATCCCCCATTCGGGGGATTTTTATTTAAATTCATATATAAATAATTTATGTGGATATTTTTTATTTTGATAAAGAACAAAACCTTTTTTTAAATCAACCACCTGCACAGGTTTTAAATTTGGCACCTCAAAATTCAAAGAAATTAAAACCTTTATTTTCTTGTCATATTTTTGTAACAAAGGCGTAACCGTTGGGCCCAAATATGCAATCGCAATATCAAACATGTTCTGTGTATTATCCAGGTATTTAAACATGTCTGTATTTATGGTCTTAAAATTTGCACGACTAAACAAACTAAAAAAGCGAGATAAAAATATGCAAAATGGTCCATTTTCTAGACCAATTACATTGGTATTTGTTTTTCGTGCAACGTATCGTGCCAAACTGCCATGTCCAGAACCACACTCTACTATATTTTTTGCGTCTGGATAGTTATCGTTTATATATTTCGAAACTGCCCTTTTGTGCAGACGAGATGCACCAACAAATGGAACCTGATCTTTTATATAAACACACCATACGTATTCCATTGCATACAGATATGTAAACAGTATAACAAATGCAATGAATATAGTTGCAATCCATACCGCATGGTAAAGAAACATGATTTAGACCTTGTGGTTTATTATTTGATTTGCTGTTTGATTATCTGCATCTGAATTATACCCAACACATTCGATACAGTCCAATACAGAACAAGACCTGCCGGCATCCATGCAAACATTATCGTAAATAATATCGGCATCCAGCGCATCATGCGTTGTGTCTGGGCCGCAACATCATTTGTGTTTGTCTTTTTTGTTGGTGGGGTTTGTAAATACTGTTGTAACCACATGGTTGCGCCCATCAATATCGGCAAGATAAAATATGGATCCATTGCAGATAAATCTGATATCCACAAAAAGTGTGCGTTACGCATCGGAACAGACACCAATAATGCCTTGTACAACGCAAAGAATATTGGAATCTGAATCAACATTGGCAAACAACCAGACATTGGTGATGTCTTGTGTTCTTGATACAATTTCATCATTTCCATCTGCAGGCGCATTTTATCGTTGGCATACAGTTTTTGAATACGCTGTAATTCTGGTTGCATTTTTTGCATCGCAGCCATATTCGTATATGATTTGCGTGTTAATGGCCACATCAACAAACGCAACAATATCGTCATGATAATAATCGCAACACCATAATTCATTACAATATGGTGTATCGCATTTAATAGCCACAACATTGGACGTGCAAGGAACCAAAACCAACCATAATCTATGGTTTCTGATAAACCTGTGATTTTATGTTCTGCACCATCCAACGCAGATTGTTCACGTGGACCTGCAAATATATGTGTTGTTATTTTTGCATCTGCACCGCTGGCCACAGATACCGCACCAGATGCAGCATCAGATATATATTTATCGCCA
>JAFOXU010000189.1 GCA_017425725.1 Alphaproteobacteria bacterium
GTTGATATATAAGGGGGCAATGGGTTGAATATAAGATACCGCTGCATGGAAATAAAAAAAGTTGGAGCGGATTTAATGACATTGTTGTAGTGAAATGGATTGGGATGACGGATAAAAAGACATGTACAATGTGTAAATAACTTGTTAAAATGCTATGTGAGGCTAAGTGTGATGCAGGCTGAGCAATCAACTGTCTGAAACCATTGGAAATCTAGGACTTTTTACTGGACTTGGCATCCCGACAACCGGCACCAGAATTAAAACGCACCATTTGGTGCGTTTTTTGTTTGTATTTCCCTGCTTTTTTGATTTTTATGTTTGGTGTACCGCCTGTGCGGGGCGGACAGTTTTTATTTTATCCAATGGCTGCAAATCCAACCCAATCCCGCCCCACGACCCCAAAACACCAAAAACTGTGATGCATTGTGTGATGCGGTGTGGTATAATCCGTGGGAAAGAAAGGAATAAAATCATGAATCCAATAATTGGAGAATTGTTTGGCTATATATCTGGATTTTGCACAATGATTGCATTTTTACCCCAAACAATAAAATCAATTAAAACAAAAAATGTATCTGGTTTATCAATGTCTATGTACATTATATATTCTGTTGCCCTGGTTTTCTGGATGCTGTATGGCGCATATCTGCATTCATTTCAAATGCTGTTATTTAATGCAATTACCTTATTCTTTAACGCTATTATTTTATATCTGATTATAAAAAACCAAAGGCACAAGAAATGAAACGGCATTTTTACTTTTTCAGACATGGGCAGACGAATGAAAACAAGTCCGGCACGACATATGGTAATGCGCTAGAGGCATACCTGACCGATGACGGTATTGCACAGGCAAAAAAACTGGGTGAATATTTATCAGATAAAGATATTAAAGTCGTGTATTCCAGCCCCCTAAAACGTGCAATTCATACCGCAGAAATCGCTGTAAATAATCCCAATGTTGAAATCATAACTGACGGCAGATTGATTGAAACTACATTTGGATTCTGGTACAGCGATGGGGATGAAATTCAAAAAAGAATCAACGATAACTTCAATCGTATAAAATCCTGCCTTGATGATATTATTGCAAAAGACACCCACACCAATATTGCCATTGCATCGCATGGTGGTGTGACACGTGCGTTGTGCTATGCGTGCGGAGAAAAGATAGCTGAAATCAAAAACTGCCAATGCTTTCATTTTGTATTAGATGATGGTAAGTGGGAATTTGTTGATTTTTTTGATACGGGTATTACAGTTCAAAATAAATCAGACATGCCAAAATAAAAGGACACAAAATGAAATACACCGACAACAACACATTTACAACCCAAGAATTAAGCATATTGGAAACGTTGCAAGAACTGGAAGACGTGGTTCATATTGCAAAAATGATGTGTCGTGGTATTCATAAAGACGGGGGTATGCCGGATTCTACGCGCGGTGATGCAGAAAGCGCATACAAAAATCTGGACGAAGCAGAACACTACATCCCATACCTGCGCAAGAAAATAAAAATTGCGTTGGAACACGTACCAACCGAAATCCAAGAAAAAGAGTTTTTATGATGACTTTTTACAAACTGGAAATTTTTATCCCAAAAACACACTTTGCACATTTACAAACTGCCCTGCAAAGTGTTGATGCCGGACATATTGGCAATTATGATTCTTGCCTGTCTTACAGCGAGGTTATTGGTACATGGCGACCATTAGATGGCACAAACCCATATTCAGGAAAACAAAACGAAATTAGCCAAGAACCAGAGTTAAAAGTCGAAGTTCGTATTTTGTCTGAAAACTTAGACAAGACATTATCTGCAATAAAAGATATCCACCCATACGAAACACCCGTTATAAATATTATTTCCTTACAGAATCAAGAATAAAAAAACTGTGATGCAAAGTGTGATGCAGGCTGATATTTATAAACCTTGTTTATATGCCGTTCAATCAACAAAATTAAATACATGGTATCTATTATCGTCTTTTAATTTTTTAACCATTATAACTGCTTCTTCATATTGTTTTGATTCTGCACCATATCGGTTTTTGATATAATCCAGTCTGTCATCAAATGTACATGTTTTTCCATCTGAACCTACAATCATATCTGCAAGATTTAAAATATATAACTCATCTGAAAAAACGTCGTTTGTCACATATCCATGCACAGCAACACTATCTGCATACTGAAATCCACAACGTGCCAATATATCGCCACCAATTTTAGCATGTTGTACAACATCGTCTGTAAATTCGTATCCTATATCATGTAACAAACCCAACAAGAACATATTCTCGGCAAATTCTGTATCATTTGGACGGAAACATATCGCCAATTGTTTCGCCATGCGTGCTACACCAATACTATGAAACAATCTGTTATCCGATATCATTTCTTGCCCTTTGTTTTCATGTATTTTATCACATTTTTTATTAAAATGCTATGTGAGGCTAAGTGTGATGCACATATAAAAAATCCGCCCAAATGGGCGGTGTTTTTGTTTTTAAAATCCGATTGTAAATTCATCGCCATAGTCTGCGACAAAATCATCACCAACAGTACAATAATAACCATCCATACCTTTTTCCATTTGATTCTTTTTAATAATCGCATTTGATACCAATCCACCAACAGTACCCAATACAACGCCACTGGCGATATCTGTCCCCAACCGAGCAACATTAAACTTGCCATCTTTGTTTACCCATACACTGACATCTGCAGTGGCTACAAAATCATTTAACACACCCATTGATGTCTGAACATTTGCATGCAATGGCAGGTCCTGACAGCAACCCGCACAATCCTGATTTTTAATATCATCTTGGCGTTTTTTGGGGTCTATTTTTTTACAATCTTTATCCGACCATTCATTACCATTCACATAAAATTCATCTTTACAAGATGGCAATACTTGTGTACATGTTGCATTATCTGCCCAGTTACTTGATTTTTTCGTTAATTGCAACCATTTAGTACCATCACAGAACAACAAAACTTTTTGGGTTCCTGACGGCTGAATTACCCAAGGATACAATTCGCCCTTATTACCGATATATGCCCAAATATATTTTCCATTATTTGTGTTTGCCGAGCATTTATAATAAGAGTAGATTTTACAACCATCATCATAGTAAACGGTATCTTCTGTTTTTTGTGTACCGCCTATAGTCCAAGGCAATTTGTCTACCTGTCCACTGTATGTTGCATCTGTACAGATTAAATTGTCACAAGTTTGCTGTGTATTACTACAAGCTTTGTTATAATTCGTTTGATGAGATGTTTGCAAATGCAATATCGGATTATGATGAAGTAAAAAAACTCTGCAAAGCTTTTGACACCGAACTTATGAGTGAGGCAATATCGGTATCTCCCGAGTA
>JAFOXU010000001.1 GCA_017425725.1 Alphaproteobacteria bacterium
GAAAATGGTTTCTATTATGATTTCGATACAGAATATCGTTTTTCCGAAGAAGATTTTGCGAAAATCGAAAAGGAAATGCGTGATTTGATTAAGTCCAATGGTCGCTTTGAACAAAGAAATGTTAGTTTGGACGAGGCCAAGGAAATATTCGCATCTCAGCCATATAAATTGGAATGGTTAAATGAATATGATGCCGCAGGTGAAGCGTTGTCGATTTATTCTTTCCGTGATTTTGTTGATCTGTGTCGTGGGCCACATGTGGAAAGTTCCAAAGATTTACCACGGGATGCTTTTAAAATCCGCAGTGTTGCAGGTGCATACTGGAAGGGGGATGCAAAAAATAAAATGTTGCAACGTATTTATGTTGATGCGTTCGCAAGCAAAGAAGAATTGGATGCGTTCTTGAAAATGCAGGAAGAGGCCGCAGCACGTGATAACAGAAAACTGGGTAAAGATATGGATTTGTTCCATTTTGAACCGGAATATGCGCCTGGTTCTGTGTTCTGGCATGACAAAGGTTATAAAATTTATCGCAAGTTGATTGAATATTTACGTGCACGCCAGGAACAGGCAGGTTATTTAGAAATTTTAACGCCATCTGTTATGGACAGATGTCTGTGGGAAAAATCTGGCCACTGGGCAAAGTATGGTGAACATAACTATTCTGGTAAAACCCAAGATGGTAAGGTTTTTTGTATTAAACCAATGTCTTGTCCAGGCGGTATGTTGGTGTTCGGTCATGGTATTAAATCATATAAAGATTTGCCATTGTATCTGGCAGAATTTGGTAAGGTGAATCGTTATGAAGCAGCAGGCGGCCTGTCTGGTCTGATGCGTGTACGTGAATTTACCCAAGATGATGCGCATATTTTCTGTACCGAAGAACAACTGGAAGAAGAAGTTGTAAAAATCTTGCGCTTTATCAAGGATATTTATGGCAAGTTTGGTTTTGATAAAATTTCTATGAAGTTGGCAACACGTAAGAATTCTGAATTTCGTATCGGGTCAGATGAAGTTTGGGACAAGGCCGAAGGTGCATTGAAACATGCACTGGATGCAAATGGTATCGAATATGAAATTGCAGAGGGTGATGCCGCATTCTATGGGCCAAAGATTGATAACTATTTGAAAGACTCTATGGGGCGTGTATGGCAGTGTGGTACGGTACAGTTGGATATGAACTTGCCAGAACGATTCGACTTATCATATGTTGGTGAAGATGGTGAAAAACATCGTCCGATTATGTTGCATCGTGCACTGTTGGGTTCTATTGAACGCTTTATGGGTGTGTTGCTGGAATCAACTGGCGGACATTTGCCATTGTGGCTGTCACCAGAACCTGTTGTTGTTGCGCCAATTTCTGAAAAACATGCAGAATATGCAAACGAAGTTGTGTCTGCATTACGCAGCGTTGGTGTAAATACACGTGCAGATTTGCGTGATGAAAAAGTAAACTATAAAATCCGTGAATTGTCATTGGCAAAAACACCAATCGTTGCGGTTGTTGGTGAAAAAGAAATGGCTGAGAAGACTGTTACGTTGCGTCGATTGGGTGAACAAAAACAGGAAACGTTACCACTGTCCGAATTTGTTCAAATGATGCAAGATGCAATAAAAATGCCATTGTAAAAATTGTGGGGCAGGGTATCTGCCCCATAAAATAATAGAAAGGAGATAATATGAAAAAAACATTGTTTTTTATTGTGCTGATTCTGACACCAATGGTTGTTGCCGGATGTGCAAAAAAATGCGAAGTTGAACCAATCGTTGCAGAAAATCATAAACTGATTGTGCCACCAAATTTTGGTAATATGCCTAAATAAAATTTTGTTTATATGCGTTTGGTTATTCGATATTTTTATGATATAATTAGCATATATGAATCGATAGGAGGAATTGCCAAATGAACGAAGATAATAACTTGGATTTATTAGATTTAGATGATGCAGATTCAATGGATGCGTTACCAGAAGTGCCTGCATTTGCTGCGCCAAGACCAAAGAAACCGTGGCTGTTGCTGTCGTTGGGATTGGTAATAATTGTATTGGCATCATATGTGATAATTCGTTCAATTGGTGGTGAATCTTCTTCTTCAATAGAGGTTGATTTGGATGCGCCTGTAATGGTTGTTGATGGCCAGGGGGCGCCTGTAGATATGAATGTTATGCCACCTGTAAAGACACAGCCAGAACAAAAGCCTGTGGTGCAACCGAAACCACAGCCTGCACCAGCACCTGTGGTTGAACAGCCAAAACCAGAACCTGCAATTCCTGTTCGTGTTGTAGAAGATAGAAAAGAAGTAAAATTCCAACCTGCCAAGGCAGTAACGACAAAGCCTGTGGAAAAACCTGCACCAAAACCACAGCCAAAACCTGTGGCAAAAAAGACTGCGCCAGCAACAACATTTGCCTGGTATGCACAGTTGGGTTCGTACAGTACACGTGCATTGGCAGAAGCAGGACAACGTAAATTGATTGCTGCACACCCAAGTTTGTTTAGCGGACAAAAATTTGTTGTTTTAGCGGCACAGTTGAAAAACGGTACAACAACATACAGATTGCGTGTTGGGTTTAATACATCTGCAGATGCAAATGGTTTTTGCCGTAATGCCAAGGCAGATGGACTGGATTGTTATGTAACAAAATAATATAAAAAGGGGATAAATATGTTCGGACGGTTTGGATGGGCGGAAATATTAGTAATCGTTGTTCTGGTTGTAATCTTGTTCGGTTCAAACAAGATTCCTGGGATGATGAAAAATCTGGCAGATGGTTTGAATATCTTTAAAAAAGAAATTAAAGAAGTAAAACAGCCCGCAAAAAAGACAACACCTAAAAAAGCACCTGTGAAAAGGGTTGCAAAAAAGAAATAAAAAATCCCACCATATGGTGGGTTTTTTATCGTTGTTTTTGATTGTCATTATGTTCTTTTTGGGTTTTGTATATTTGATATAAACGCTGTGCGGAATAAGCGAATCCAGTAAGCCACATTAATAAAATGATAAGGGTTTCACGATCATAACCTTTATCAATAAGTTGATTTGTATTGTTGACGATTCCAGCTGTGGCCATACCGTTATATACAATATATATAAGCTCTCTGGGGTTAAATAGATTCTTTTTGTTTTCTGTACTCATACTAATATACTTTTGTTTTAGTTAATGTGTGGAATTGTATTACAAAAAATAATGTTTGTCAAGTTGTGCGTGTCGTGAGAGATAAATAAAAAAACCGGCATTTGCCGGTTTTTATCTGTGATTTTCGTATTCTTCTTGCTCTTCAATAGTTAATGTTGCAAGTGGACGTGCCATCATACGTTTTAAGCCGATTTCTTCACCGGATATTA
>JAFOXU010000151.1 GCA_017425725.1 Alphaproteobacteria bacterium
ATTATGATATCAACCATACCTTTATAACTTTCTTAATATTTATTCTGATAATAACGTTAGAACAAACCAAACATAAATTTCAATAAAAATATTTTTGTTTTGACACAAATATCTAAAATGTTCTAAGATTTACCTGAGAGAACAAAAGGTCGTACCATGTTTAAACTGTTTTTAACATCAATTTTTGCAGTATTTTGCGGATTTTCCGCCCATGCACAAGATGGAATCATGTATCAGGATTTTCAGACAATTTACACTGAAACACCTGTTCAATCATACTATGCATATCCGGATGACTCTAATTTTATCCCAGAATCTGAATTTATGGAACGTGCAGACAGTGTTGATTACGATCAGAATATAATAGCTGCACGTGATGCAGAATATGCCGCACACCCTGGTGTAATGTTCGCAGACAAACCAATGGTAATATGCCGTAATTTTGGTTGCACACGCCTGAACGACAGAATAACACGTTCTTTCTTGTTTAACAGTTTGGCAAATATGTTTATGATGAACGCACATTCACGTGTTTATATCTGCGAAGCAGACCCTTTTTCACGTGACTGCCTGCAATCTGGCATATCGTTCCCTGTTCGCAGCGGAATCGCCAACGCAATGGTAAAAATTCCAAAAGGAACAATATCACAAGTCAGTGTTTCAACCGGCTTGTCCAAAGCAACAGTCGGTATGACATACGAATTTTTGGTAAACGGGATTGACCGCAAATGCGAACCAACTGTAATGGATATTATGGTTCCTGTTAATTCTGAGGCTGTTTTATCAAACCGTGAATTTGCATGCAACATGACCAGCGATGGTATCAGCAGTGTATCCTTGATTGTCAGTTTGGATTATATCGATTTAGATTACGGTATATTGGGCGGATATTATTCACTGGGAATGCAAGGTCCAACCACTGGCGGCGGCACAGGATACGCACTGTTCAAAACAGAATTTACCACAGGTGGAATGCAATTTCGTGCAGCAACATATGATTTAGATAGCATGTCAAACAACAGTAACCGCACAATACAACCTGGCGAATACGCTGTTGAACCAATGAAAAAATGAACAAAACGGTACTTGTTATAGATGACGACGATATCTTACGCAATACTTTATCCAATGGGTTGCGTAAAGATGGTTTTAACGTCATAACCGCACAATCCGCAGAAAACGCATCTGATGTATTAAACAGAATTTCTGTTGATGCAATCATTCTGGACCGCATGATGACCGGCATGGACGGTTTAACGTTTTTAAAACAAATCCGTAATACTGGCAACAAAACACCTGTTATAATGCTGACTGCGATGACAGGTCCAGACAACACAATTGACGGTCTGTCGCATGGTGCGAATGATTATTTGGCAAAACCATTTCAAATGCGTGAATTAGTATTGCGGCTAAACAACATAATTTCACATTATGTGCCTGTACATACTGCAAAAATGCCACGTGGTTTAAGTTTTGTTGATAATGAATTTTTTGTCACAGACACATCCATCAATGCATCACAAATGCTTGCATTATCTGGCGAAGAAAAAAAATTGTTACAGGGATTAACCAGTCCAATCGGCAACATTGTGCCAGCAGCGCCAATGGTTGCAAAACGCTTGCGAATAAAATTAAATATAGTATTATCAAACCTAGACATAATAACTGTTCGTGGTCATGGATATAAATTAATTGACATTTCCACAAACAAAACAAACAAGGACACAATATGAGATTGACACCTCGCAGTTTTTTATGGCGCACAATATTGATGATATTAATTCCACTGATTGTCGCACAGATAATCGTCGCAAACGCTTTTTTTAGCAATCACTGGTCACGTGTCCATAACACATTGGCACGCACACTATCTGGTGAAATTGCAACCATGATAAATTTTATCGACCAGAACAAACCTGCCGAAGCACAACAATTTGCACGTAATATTGGCATTAATTTCAGCATTAATCAAAAACTTAATCGTCCAAAACACAACGATAACGATGCGCACGAAACAGGCGAATTAGCATCTGAATTATCAAAACGTCTAAAACGCCCTGCAAACATCTATATGGACAAAGGTAAAAGATTAGTATTTATCGATGTACCAACCCAAGATAATCAAATTGCAACATTTGGCACATCATTGTATCGCATTTATTCAACCAGTACAGAAGTGTTTATAATCTGGCTGTTAGGTTCGATATTAATTGTATCTATCTTGATATCACCCTTTATCATAACACACACACGCAGCATCAGACGAATTGCACGTGCAGCAAATCGTTTTGGCCGTGGTCTTGATGCACCAGGCTTTGTCCCCAGTGGATCACGTGAAATACGTGAAGCGGCCGCATCAATGATAACAATGAAAGAACGCTTGGACAGATACAACCGCACACGCACAGACATGTTAAATGCTGTCAGTCACGATTTAAAAGCACCGCTAACTCGCATGCGTTTGGCTGTTGAAACAAACACTGCATCCAACGAAGATTTAATTCGTGACATCGATCGCATGACAGAAATGGTAAATGGATATCTGGCATTTGCACGTGGCGAAGCCCCTGAGATAGAGCAGACTACGGAGTTACCACCAATACTGACACGTATTGCACGTGATGCTGCGCCAGATAAAAAAATTATATTGAATTTCCCAGATTCTCCAACACAGTTCTATGCCAGACCAATGGCATTGGCACGTGCATTTGGCAACGTTATTGAAAACGCTGCAAGATACGCCAAATCAAAAATCAAAATCACAGAAATCGATTCCGAAGACAGCATTGAAATCATTATCGAAGATGATGGTATCGGCATCCCAGACGACCGCAAAAAAGATGCATTACGACCATTCGTTCGCCTGGACGAAGCACGACGTGCCGACACAGGTGGCACAGGACTTGGATTATCTATTGCCCAAACAGCAATTGAAAACCACGGCGGACAATTGTTCTTAGAAAACAGTGATTTGGGCGGCTTAAAAGTAAGAATTGTTTTACCGATATAATGCAAAAGGTATTAAAAAATGAATTTATATAAATATGTATCAAACGCAATAAACGAAAAACTAGGCACAAAAGTTAACCTTGAGGTTCCAAGAAATCGTGATTTTGGCGACTTTTCAACAAATGCTGCAATGGTTATGGCCAAATCAGCAGGTAAAAACCCACGTGAATTGGCATCAGAAATCGCACCTAAATTAAACGAACTTGATTTTGTTGCCGAAACATCTGTCGCAGGCCCAGGATTCATTAACATAAAATTAAAGGACGAATTTATCTGGGACGCTGTAACACAACCACAAAACCCAAAATCAGAAACAAAACAGACTATTGATTTAGACTATGGTGCATATAATGTTGCAAAATCATTACACATCGGTCACCTGCGTACATCAATTGTTGGCGACACATTTAATCGTGTGGCAAAATTATTGGGGCACAAAACATTTTCTTGGAATCATATTGGTGACTGGGGCAAACCAATGGCACTGGTAATTGCATGGATTGAAAAATTGCATCCAGAACTGCCATATTTTCAAGACGATTTCAACCCAAACACACCAGTTGATTTCGAAATCAACCCATCTGAATTAAATACTTATTATCCATCTGCCAGTGCATTGGCAAAACAAGACCCAGATTTTCAAGCACACGCCCAAGAAATCAAGGCAAAATTCCAAGATGGACACGCAGGATATTTTGCACTGTATGAAAAATTCTTGAAAATTTCTTTGGAAATGATGAACGAAACGGTTAAACGTTTAAACATTTTGCCATTTGATTATGACTTGGGCGAACGCAATGCTGCAAAATACTTGCCAGACGTTGAAAAAATTCTGCGTGAAAAAAACCTGATAGAAGAAAGCGATGGTGCCGAAGTCATTGTTGTAAAGCAAGAATCTGACAACAAACCAATGCCACCATATATGTGGACTGATTCACGTGGTGCAGACACATACGATTCAACAGATTTGGCTGCTGTATACTGTCGCAAATTAACAGATAATCCAGACAAAATCATATACTTTACAGACCTGCGCCAAGGATTACATTTTGAACAATTATTCCGTGCGGCCCAGTTATCTGGCATATATGATTATTCAAATCTGGAACATATCGGATATGGCACAATCAACGGTAATGATGGCAAACCATTTAAAACACGTGATGGCAATGCAGCCGGCCTGGATGATATCATCGATGCTGTGAATGACGCTGTAAAAACACGTGTATCAGAATCAGGCAAAACACTGGACGATGACACAATTAACGCAATCGCATTGGCTGCTGTTAAATTTAATGACCTGATGCATGACGTACGTTCAGATTATATATTCGACCCAGCATCTGTCACCAGTTTCGAAGGCAGAACAGGCCCATATATCTTGTATACAGCCGTACGCTTAAACAGTGTTTTAAAACGTGCAACATTTGAATCAGACGCCACATACATGCCAATGACATCAGATGAACGCAACCTGATGATTGGTATTTTAGACTTTGAACGTACTGTATTAACTGCATTTGAAAATCGTGCAACAGATATGATTGCAAATTACGCATACGATTTATGTCAATTAATCAATACATTCTATCACAACTGCCCAATTCTGCGTGACGACGTACCTGCAGAAACACGGGCAGGGCGCTTGCATATCGTACAACGTGCCCATGAAACATTAACAAAAACAATTGATTTGATGGGATTAAAAATACCAAACGAAATGTAAAAAATAATAAAACGCCCAAACGGGCGTTTTTTTATACACAACATGCGGTATTATTATACCGTATTGATTTTTCTTGACATTTCCGGGGGATTAGGTCATAATAACGTCGCTTTAATTTATAAACCAAGGGTAAAAATAAAATGGCAGCGACAAAATCGTTAAAAAAGTGCGAATTAGATGCAAAATGGTATCTGATTGACGCAACAGATTGCACATTGGGTCGTTTGGCGGCATATACTGCAAACATCCTGCGTGGCAAGCATAAGCCAACATGGACACCAAACATGGATTGTGGTGATCATGTTATTATCATCAATGCTGACAAGGTTGCATTGTCTGGTCACAAGGCTGACAAAGATCGTTTCTTCTGGCACTCTTTGTGGACAGGTTCTTTGAAATCTCGTACATTGGGTCAGATGCGTTCTGAAAAACCAGAAAAATTGGTTTTCAACGCAGTTAAACGTATGATGGGTCGTCGTACAGCAGTTGCATTGGCAAATCAACGCCTGACAAAACTGCATGTTTACGCAGGCAGCGAACACAAACACACTGCACAAAACCCACAGGTTATTGATTTCGCAGGTTTGAACCGTAAAAACAAAAGGGGCGAATAATGGCAGAAACAAAGAAAACAGCAACAAAGACAGTTAAAAAAGCTGCCCCTGCAAAGAAAACAGCAACCAAGGCAGCAGCAGTTGCAACACCAAAATTAAATGACGCAACATATGCAACAGGCAAACGTAAAGATTCTGTTGCACGTGTATACTTGATGCCAGGTAAGGGCAACATCACTGTTAACGGCAAATCATCAAACGAATACTTCCGTCGTGCTGTATTGCAGATGATTATCGCACAACCATTCGAAGTCACAAAACGTGAATCTGCATACGACATCGTTGCAATGGTTGAAGGTGGCGGTTTGTCTGGTCAGGCAGGCGCTGTAAAACACGGTATTTCCAAAGCATTGGAAAAAATCGAACCAGAATTACGTGCAGCATTAAAGTCTGCAGGCTTCTTAACACGTGACAGCCGTGTTGTTGAACGTAAACACTACGGTTACCGCAAGGCACGTCGTTCTACACAGTTCAGCAAACGTTAATTCGTTTGGGAACAGACAAAAAATCCCCAGATGGGGATTTTTTTATTATTGCTTTCATTGAAAAACATTGTATAATCACGTGGCAATTATAAATAATTAGGGGAAACATATGTTTAAAAAAGAAAAAATCAAAGATTTACATTACTCTGTTAACGGCTTGATTCCTGCCGCTGATTTGCAGGCTGCCGCAGACGAAATATTATTAGAATACGGCAAAAAGGCAAAAATGCCAGGGTTCCGTGCCGGCAAGATTCCATTATCTATCTTGCGCCAAAAATACAATGCATCTGCATATGGCGAAGCAATCGATAAATTGATGAACCAAGATTTAAACAACTATGTTGCAGACAAAAAAATCCGCTTGGCTGGCGCACCAAAAGCAGACTTGGCAGGTTGGGAAATTGGTAAAGATGCAGAATACTCCCTGGAATTTGATATTTTGCCAACATTACCAGAAATTGACTTGGAAAAAATCACTGTAACTAAAAAAGTTGCAGAACTGGATGAAAAAGAAGTCGAAACTGCATTGGAAAACATCCGCAAAAGCCGCAGTGTTGCTGAAAAACAAGACGAAAAATACAAGGCTGCAAACGGTGACGTCGCAGTAATTGACTTTACAGGTTACGTTGGTGACGAAGCATTCGAAGGTGGCGCCGCAACAAAACATCATTTGATTTTGGGTTCAGGTTCTTTTATCCCAGGGTTTGAAGATCAAATTATCGGCCACAAAATTGGTGATAAATTTGACGTAAATGTAAAATTCCCATCTGATTATCATGCAGAAAACTTGGCTGGCAAAGATGCTCGTTTTGCTGTTAAAATTCACGAAATTCGCAAACACATCTTGCCAGAATTAAATGACGAATTGGCAAAACAAGTTGGTCAAGATTCTGTTGAAGCATTGAAAGAACACATCCGCAAAATCATCAACGAACAATATGCCGAAGCTGCACAGCGTGATATGCGCAACGAATTGTTGGATGTTTTGGCAGACAAAGTAAAATTAGAATTGCCAGAAACATTGGTCGAACAAGAATTAAACATGGCAAAATCTGAATTTGAACGCTCACATGTACACTGCCATGATGAAAAATGTGACCACAAATGGGACGACAAAGCAGAACGCAAAGAAGCAGAACGTCGTGTTAAACTGGGGCTGATTTTGGCAGAATGGGGCACACAAAACAAAGTCGAAGTAACACGTGACGACCTGCAGCAAGCCATCTGGGCCGAAGCATCACGTTACCCAGACCCAAAACAAGTATTTGAATTCTATGGTAAAAATCAAAATGCATTGGCAATGTTACGTGGCATGATGTTTGAACGCAAGGCACTGGATGCTATGCTGACACATGTCAAAACAAAAGAAAAGAAAGTCAAAGCAGATGATTTATTCAAACAGGCATCTGTAAGATAACACAACGCACCGTACGGTGCGTTTTTCTGCACTAGGAATATACTATGAAAGCATACCTGGATATATTAAATAACTGTCTGAACAACGGCACAATATCAGACAATCGAACAGGCATAAAAACATTACGCATCCCATGGGGCGCAACATTTGAACACGATATGTCAGATGGTTTTCCATTGGTCACAACAAAGAAAATGGGATTAAAAAACATTGCCACAGAACTAGAATTCTTTATTCATGGCATAACAGATAAAAAATGGCTGACCGACAGAAAATGTCATATCTGGGATGAATGGTCAAACCCAACAAAATGGCAACCTAAATACGAGCAGACCGTTAAGTCAAACCCAAATATGACAGACGATGAAAAAACAGAATTAAAAAACAAACTGATGTCTGACGAACGGGACTTGGGGCCAATTTACGGTTGGCAATGGCGTCATTTTGGTGGCAAATACTTTTGGAATCCGGTAGCCCCACAAAAGAACTTTGAACCACAATATCCTGGCATTGACCAGTTAGCAAACGCAATAAACACAATCAAGAAAGATCCAAACAACCGTCGTATTATTGTTAACGCATGGAATCCAGTCGACCAATACCAAATGGCGTTACCACCATGCCATATCATGCATCAGGTATTGGTACATAATAACAAACTGAATCTGATATGGACACAACGTTCATGCGATATGTTCTTGGGCATTCCATATAATATTGCATCATACGCACTGTTATTGATGTTGTACGCCAAAGAAGCTGGCCTGCAACCAGGTGTATTACGTGGCGAACTGCATGACGTACACATTTACGAAAACCATATTAATCAAGCACGTGAACAAATATCACGCACACCATATAAATTACCATCCGTTGAAATTCCAGACGAAAACTGGAACGGCATGTTGAATTGGCACGCCAATGATGGATTTAAATTAAAAGACTATATCTGTCACGAACGGTTACGTGGTGATGTTGCCAGATAAAGCCCCATAAAGGGGCTTTTTATTGACAATTATTGTTTTTACTGTACAATTTCCAAAAAACAAGGATAAAAGATGTTAATAAAAAATGATTTTTGTGATGGTTGCCTCCAAAATTGCATGCTAAGCGCCGCTATTGTAGATAACGCTAATTGGACAATAACCACAAAACCAACTATTAATAATAAAATTTTATTTGGCTACTATGACGAACAAGATAATTTCAAATTCACACCAGGATGCCAAGCCATTGTTAGACAAGAAAAAGATAACACAAACGTAGAAATAGCCTTAATCAGATCCAAAGAACAAGCGATTCAATATGCCAAATTATGTGCAAAAAAATACTTAGACTGCACCAAAAGGGCAATATTTTTAAACAAGGAAATATCGTTACAATTACATAAATAAATTAGAATGATTCAAATAAAAAATCGGGAATCTGGTGGTTCCCGATTTTTTTAGATGAATTACTACTACATTGGTGGGAAACATTCGCCCGTACTTTCTGCACAACACGCACGTTCGCCGTCTGGCAACAGAACAAATTCTTCACCTGTACAGCAACCGTACCTATCCGGTGGATTGCCATCAGAACACATTTCTTCTTCGGAAACAAATTCTTCTGTGTATTCTGTAACAATTTCTGGCTCTGACATTGTTACCACAGGTTCAGGCATATCAACAAAGCTTGGCTCTGGCTGCGTTACCACAGGTGTCACGACCACTTCTTCTGTTGCAACCGTTGTTTCTGTTTCATATTCTGGCGCAGCGACAAACATTTCATCAGAACGTGCCGCAGCCCCATACGCAGGTTTTTTCGCCAAAATTTCTTCTTCTGTTGGCACGACTGCAACTGCTGGCTCAGGCGTTTCCACCATCGGTCCGATAACAGGCCCCAATGTTTCAAGTTCTATAAA
>JAFOXU010000172.1 GCA_017425725.1 Alphaproteobacteria bacterium
CCTGTCCGTCCCTAAATACCAAACAAGCATCTGTTCGCATTACACGGGTCAGATAATGTATAATATCCTTATCGGCTGGTATCTGAATACCTGTTTGAATATTAGCATCAATAAAAATTCTTGGAATATTTTTCATTTTTTTACAATTCCTGATTTATAAATTATGTTTTTTCTGATATAATATTAACATCATGGCAACTAAATTCAACTTTTTATCTGCATCTGGCAAAGGGAAAGGTATAAATATTTTCCGTTCCAGTGCCTATAAAGAACACGAGCAGACGCCCCTCGCACGTGAGTTTTGGTCAATTCGTTGGACAATTCTTGTTTGGTTAATATCTGCATTAATGTTTGCTTGTGCTTTTCCTATTGAACATATTTGGCGTTATGGTTGGTCACCTGCGACCAAACAATGGATTGATATTTATTTGGCGCAGGCTTTGTCTTCGTGTGGTATATCTGTTTTGGCAGAAATTCCATCTTGGATATCCAGATGCGCAATGCGTCCAGATTGGGCATGTATAACACCGTTGTTACCGTTTATTGGGTACTATTTTCTGGCCGATGCCACGATGACAGATGAATTTAATCCGCATTCCAAGGATAAATTTGATGAAAAATCTTCACGCAAGGCAAATGCCGATGATATCAAGAAGATGGGTACGGATTATAAAAACAAAGAAGGTTTGTTTAAGGGTTTTATGATGGTTCTTGGATTTTTTAAGAGCAAGCCCTTAAAAATGGATGAATGTTTATCTGCATTGTTGTTGGCACCTGCTGGTACCGGTAAAACACAGGGCGTTGTTATCCCAACAATTTTGGGATGTGATAACGTTTCGATGATTATTAACGACCCAAAACCAGAATTGGACAGGGATACATCCGCATATCGTGCAACAGTTGGTCCTGTATTTATTATGAATTGGGCGGCACGTGATGAACCAGAAAACGGTATTTATTATCCTGCATGGAACCCGTTGTCACCGGAAAATTTGCCGGATAATGCCGAAGAAAAAAGTACATATATACAAGTTATCGTAAATTCTATTATCGAAGAAAATGCCAAAGATCCACACTGGTCTAATACTGCACGTGCGGCATTAACAGGTTTTATCAACTTTATCGTGTCCAAGGTTGAACGTGCCAAGGCAAATGACTATTTTTACCACAGACTAAAAAATGGTAAATTTGATAATCAAGATGCTGCTGTATTGATGGATTATTATATGACGATGTCGTCTGATCCAAATGCGTATGCTGCGATGTCTTTGTTACAACGTGGACAATTAAATATTAATAATTACGTTCATGTTGGTACTTGGGGCGGATTACCAAACGAATGGCACGGTGGCGAAGCGTCAATTCCAATGTTTCTTGCATGGTATGTCGAAGGACAAATAAAAGTCGCCAACGAAATCGAAGAGCGTAAACGCCAAGGTGACCAAATGGTTATGATGGCAGACCCAATGAAAGATTTCTTAACAGAGGCTATTAACGAAGCACGTTTATATTCATATGATTCAGATGCAATATCTGCATTGATAAACTTGGCAAATACGCCAGATAAAGAACGTGGTTCTGTTATGTCAACAATGAATGCAGGGTTGAATATATTCCGCCATCCTGCTGTGAACAAGCACACACGACATTCGGATATTCATTTTACTGATGTGCGTGGTATGGTTGATCCAACGGACGGAAAAATAAAACCTATTACAATCTATCTGTCTATGAATGTTGCAGATGCGCCTGCGTTCAGTCCGATTACCAGTATGTTTATTGAACTGTTATCGAATTTCTTGATTGCGAATCCGCCAGAAAAGGTTAATCACGGAAAGAAAATGGGGCCATACCCTGCCCTGTTCGTTTTGGACGAAATGCCAACAATGAATAAGTTAGAGGCTATTATTCGTGGCCCTGCGGTTGGTCGTGGTCAAAAGGTGTCTTATCTAATTGTTGGTCAGGATATCAGTCAGATTTCTGAAAAATATGGTGACAAGGCTGCTGATACAATTATTGCGAATACTGCTGCCAAGGTTATTTTACGTGTTAATGACCCAGCGACCGCAGAAAGATTTACGCATATGATTGGCAAGAAAAAGACCAAGAAAAAAGAAAAAGGTCCAGATGGCAAGGATGTAGAGGTTGATAAAGAAGAAGACTTGTTCAGTCCAATGGATTTGATGACCCTGCCAAAGGGAAAACAACTTGTTTTGATGCAGGGGTATTATAACCGCCCAATCGAGGCAGACGGTGAATGGCACTTCTATCGC
The DNA here is from genome assembly GCA_017425725.1 of Alphaproteobacteria bacterium. Classification (GTDB taxonomy): domain Bacteria; phylum Pseudomonadota; class Alphaproteobacteria; order Rs-D84; family Rs-D84; genus Enterousia. Next base: position 2,274 of record JAFOXU010000172.1, read on the forward strand.
AAAAATGCTGTACAGATTGCTATGAACGACAAGGTGAAAATGGGGCGTGCATCCCCAATCCCAGAATATTTAATACCAAAACACCATCGTGCATTACGTTACGAAGGGAAACCACGTGCATACGATGCCAAGACAAAAAAGATAAAAGATTTAGCATAAAAATACCGGCATTTGCCGGTGTTTTTTTACAATTTTAATTTCTTTTTCATTTCTTCCAGTACTGGTACATCAATCCCCAGTGCTTTTGCACGCTCAATCAATCCACATAATGCGTGGATGCCTTCGACTGTTCCTTCGGGTTTTTGACCATTTGCAATTGCGATACCGCCAGAATAATTACGGCTGGTAACGCTGGTTGCGGACAAGAACAAGTCGCCCAAACCGCACAAGCCTAAAAATGTTATTGCCTGGGCGCCAGATGCAACGCCGATTTTTACAACGTCACCCCAAACACGTGTAAATAATAATGCACGTTCATTTTCACCAGATGCCATAACAGAATTGTATCCACTAATAAGTGCTGCTGCATTTTTCCCAACACCACAAATTTCTGTGCCAATAACATCGCTGATTGGGTCCAGATATAATTTATTTAGCGCCTGTTGTGCAGTAATAATCGCATTATTTGTTCCTGCCAGTGTTGAACCTGTTGGGATGCCTTGCGCAACTTCAGCTGCGAATTGTGGGCCAGACAGTACACCAAAATCGATACATTCTGGTAATACATCATGTAAAATTTCGGACATAAATTCGCCTGTTGAACATTCTGCGCCCTTGGTACATATAATGACCGGTTGGCCATTATAGTGTACACGTGCTTTTTTTAGTGTTTCACGAAAGAACGCAGATGGTGTGACAATCAACCAAGCATCTGTTTCTTTGATTTCAGACATATCTTTGGTAATAGATAAATTTTTGGGCAATTCAACACCATCGAATTGTTTATACATTCCATCATATGACCATAATATTGTTTCGTTTCCGCCACGCCCAGCGGTTATTGCCAATGCGGTACCCCATGCACCAGCACCAATTACACCTATTTTCATTTTAGTTTCCTTATTTTTCTTTCAATTTCGGGGATTACTGTCAATCCATCATCAGATAAATCAATTGCACGCATATATGATTCACGGGCCTTGTCATAATCGCCGATTGATTCATATATGTCCCCCAAGTGCACATACAGTGGTGAATGTGATTGAGAAATTTCACCAACACGTTCTAAAACCTCTAACGCAGCATCTGTGCCTTCACGTACAGCAACAACAACCCCCAGTGTGTCCCACGCCATAATGTCGGATGGATTTTTTGCAACCAGTGTCATTGCGTATTTGTACGCTTCTTCGATTTCTCTGTTTTGTTTTGCCCAAATTTTTGCCTGCAGTGAAACGATTTCTGCATCGACCTTTAAATGTTTTGATGCAAATTTTATATCGGCCTGTGCTGCATCATAATCACCAAAAGAATAATATATTTGCGCCCTTGATTTTGTGAAAAACGCCCTGCCCGTATCATCCAAATTTTTGTTTTCTAATGCACGATTAATAACACGCAGTGCAGCACGCAAATTACCAGTTTTGATATAATAACCAACGGTTTTATTAATCACAGGTACAAACAGCGGAAATTGTTTTAATGACTTTTCCAACGTTGCAATATCATCTGTTTTTTCTGCGTTACGTAATGCAACAAATGGATAAAATGGGCTGTCTGTTTTTATCGCAGAAAAGTATTGGTTATAATTACCTGTGTTTGTGTATAAAAACTGTCCTAAATAATAATTGATTGCATCTGTGTTTTGTGCCAGTTCTGGTGCGATAATTTGTGCAAAACGTAACATCAATAACGCTAAATCAGAATACATCAATATTTGTGTGTGTGAAACGTTTTGAATCAAACTGAATGCCATTGCATTTTTATAACCGCTATACACAGACCAGTCTGGGAATTTATCGAAATCAATTAAAAACATGCCTGCAGGTCTGGCAGTGTATTTTGATTTTAATTCCCCTGCCCTGTCTAGCATATTGTGGTGTGTATAGAAAGACATCAGATACATATAATCGTTTATATTGATAAAATCTGTACTGACCAAATTAAAATGTTCTGCTGCCCTGTTTATGTCGCCTAATTCTGCGTGTATTTGCCCACGCACGAATTGCCGCCAAGAATCATTAACGGGTAATTTATTTATGTATTTAAATGTGTTTGTCCGCCAATCGTTCGCAATTGCAGGCCAAATTCTGAACGGTGCAATCAATGCAGAATCATCTTTTTTATGACGGTTGTGCATTTCTTTCCAATTGTCGTTTTGTATCAGCCATGCCTCGTATATAAATTTGGCAGGTAATGTTTTTTCTTCTCGTAATAATTTTGCGTCTGCAGGCAGTTTTCCGCCTAAAAATTCAGATATTATTTTCGTATTATTTACGACCGTATATTCTGTGTCTTTCAGGTTTTTGGTTAAATGTGCAGCCGAGTCAAAATCGTTAACATAAATAGCGTGTTGTGCCGCCAAAAATGCGCCAAATTGCGTTTCTGGGAAACGATATGCATCAGCAGATGTGTTTTTGTTTGTTGTGTTCCATATTGCAACGCCTGTTACAATTAAAACTGTAAACAAACTGATGCCGATAAATAAACTTTCTATTTTTCTCATGATTATGATAGAATACTCTTTATGAAGAATAATGTCAAATTTGAAGAATATGAAAATTTATTACGTCTGTGGTCTGGGCGTATGAATTTGGTTGCCCCCAGTACGCTGGCGGATATAAAAACACGTCATTTTGCAGATTCTGCGCAATTGGCAGATGTTTTGCCACATGATGTAAATATCATCGATTTGGGCAGCGGCGCTGGTTTTCCAGGCGTTGTATTGGCTATATTGGGTTGGAATGTAACTTGTATTGAATCGATTGGTAAAAAAGTTGCGTTTTTATCGGCTGTAAAAGAAAAGTTGGACTTAAAAAACCTGACTATTTTTCATGGTCGTGTTGAAGATTATGTCCGGCATTTGCCGGCAAAAAACAACAATTTTGTTTTTACTGCACGTGCATTTGCGTCATTGACAAAGATAATGGATTACGTGGCAAAGACAAAATACCGGCTTTTTTTACTAAAAGGCCGGGAAATAGAATCAGAAGTTTTGGCAGCAAAACAAAAATATTGTTTTGATTATTCTTTGATACCGTCAAAAACAGGTGATGGTTTTATAATAATTGTTAATTTTTGCCGGTAATTTCATATGAAATATTTTGTATTGTGTTGAAAATACTGTATTTTTAAATTTTGTTGCAAAAAACACCGGTGAACACCGGTGTTTTTTTGTTGTGTGCGAAATGGTTATTTCATGTGAAATTTTGTATAACTGTTTGTTTGTACATGTTTTTATGCGTGTTTGTTTTAAAGTCTTGACCGAATCGATTGGTTTTTATATCTTTGTATAAAAATAGGAAAGGAAAATGACACATATAATTGCGTTTGCTAATCAAAAAGGTGGTGTTGGCAAGACAACCACCGCAATTAATATTGGTGCGTCTTTGGCGGCAATAAAAAAGCGTGTTTTGTTAATCGATTTGGATCAACAGGGAAATGCTGGGACCGGATTGGGTTTTGAACGTGCGTCGCATCGTCAAAGTGTTTATGGTGTTATTATGGGGACGGCAAATATTGCAGATAACATCTTAACAACTGCTGTCAAGGGATTACATTTGTTGCCTTCGTCTCAGGCGCTGGCTGGTGCAGATATTGATTTATTAGATATGGCTAATCGTGAATATCGTTTGCGTGATGCGTTGCAACCTATTTTGTCGTATTATGATTATATTTTGCTGGATTGTCCGCCTGCATTGGGGTTTTTGACAATAAATGCACTGACCGCAGCAGATAGTGTTTTGATTCCTTTGCAATGTGAATTTTTTGCGTTGGAAGGTGTGCAGCAATTAACAGATACTATTTCTGTGGTCAAAGAAAAGTGGAATCCAAGATTAGATATCTTGGGGGTTTTGCTGACGATGTATGAACGCAGATATAACGTTACACGTGCTGTTGATGACGATGTGCGTGCAGCGTTCGGTGACAAAGTCTTTAAGACTGTTGTTCCACGTAATGTTCGTGTGTCAGAGGCGCCAAGCCATGGAATGCCGGCATTGTTTTATGATTTTAATTCAAGTGGTGCGCAGGCATATTTACGTGTCGCAACCGAAGTAGTTCAAAGAACCGAAGGGGGGTATGATGGCGAATAAGTTTGGTTTGGGGCGTGGGTTGGCTGATTTGCAGGCAACACGTGGTACAATTCCTGATATTTCATTATTGACACCCAGTGAACGTGTTGTTGTAAAACATATACCACTGGCGCAAATTGGTGCAAACCCTGATCAGCCACGAAAAACGTTTACAGAATCTGAACTGTCAGACTTGGCAGCGTCAATAAAAGAAAAGGGGGTTTTACAACCGATTTTATTGCGTGCTGTCCAGGGACGTCCGTACTTGTATGAAATTGTTGCCGGTGAACGCAGATATCGTGCATCAAAAATGGCAGGTTTATCAGAAATCCCTGCGTTGGTAAAAACGATTGATGATAATAATGCGATGGAAATAGCGTTAATTGAAAATGTTCAACGTGAAAATTTAAACCCAATCGAAGAAGCGAATGCGTATAAAAATCTGATGGAATGTTGTGATTATGAAATGGCAGATGTTTCACGTCTGATTGGTAAGTCTGACAGTTATATTCGTAATATGTTGCGTTTAACATCCTTGCCTGACAGCGTTCAGAATTTAGTGGGTCAGGGCGAATTATCTGCATCACACGCACGTACAATTGCGGTTGCCGAAAATCCAGAAGATTTGGCACATAAAATTATTGCAAATAAATTGTCTGTTGCCGATACAGAACGTCTGGTAAAAATGGTCCACGTGCATCAGGTGCGAAAAAGCATATATCTAAAACAATTGATGCGCAAACGGTTCGTGATATTGAAAAGAAAATATCCAAAGTATTGGGTGTTTCTGCAAAAATATCGGAACGTCGTGGTGGGGCAGGGCATATAACATTGACCTTTGCAACCCGCACCCAGTTGTTTGATTTGGTTGAAAGACTGACAAAATAAATGTATAAAAAGCCGGTAAAAGCCGGCTTTTTATTTTGTTTGTTAAATAGTGTTTGTTTTGTTGAAAAAAAACCGGTGTTTGCCGGCTTTTTTTGTTGTGCTTTTTGTTTCTGGCGATTTATGATTTTGCGAATCATATATGAAATATACTGGTGATAGAAAATCGGATGTAAAAAAACACCGGCTTTTACCGGTGTTTTTTATCTTTTTCAACAAATGTTATTATTTAACAGTTGTTGTTGCATTACGGTTCATTTTCCAAACTTTTTCGCCTGTACCTTTTACCAGTGGACGTTCTTTGCCATAAGAGATAGTAGAAATACGTTTAGAATCGATACCGTCTTTTACGATAACTGATTTTGCAGCATTTGCACGACGTGCGCCCAATGCCAAGTTGTATTCTGTTGAGCCACGTTCGTCACAGTTACCTGCAATTTGGATTTTTACATCTTCGTGGTTTTTCATATACAAAGCCTGACCCAACAGGTTGTTTTTTGCATCTTTTGAGATTTCAGCAGAGTTGAAATCAAAGAATACACGTTGGTCGTTCAAATCAGCTGGTTCAACAATAGAACCGCCACATGCAGCCAACAAGCCTGCAACGCCAGCCAACAAAGCAAAATTTTTAATTTTCATGAAAATACTCCCTTGAGTTTTTGTTGCTCGTGCTATATTGTATAATACAACGTTTGAAAAATCAAGGAAAAACAAAAATGTCTAATGGTGCATTATGCGATTTAGTATTATCGGGTGTTCAATGGGAATTGTCAGAAACACCAACTGTTGTGTCGCAAAATGCGCAAAAAGAAGCAATCCAAAAAGCATCTTCTAATGTTACGGGGCGTGCAACCCCTGTGGTTGTACCACCAATTGCGCCTGCGCAATCAATATCGTTGGATACAGTACGTTCAATGGCATCCAGACCAACAGATGTTGATGCGTTAAAACGTATGATACAAGAATTTAACCATCCATTGCGTGGTGGCGCAACAAATACGGTTTTGCTACACACAGGGCAGGGCAAATTACTGATATTAACAGATATCCCCAGTTCTGATGATGATGCATCTGGCTGTATATTGTCAGGAAATGCGGGTGATTTAATGGACAAAATGCTGGCAGCAATTGGCCTGACACGTGACGATGTGTCAATTGTTCCGATGTTGTTTTGGCGTACCCCTGGTGGACGTTCGCCATCACGTGAAGAAATTGATTTGTCACGTCCGTTTGTAGACAAGGCCATAGAATTATTGGCGCCAAGTGTTATTTTGACATTGGGGGCATTGCCTGCATCTGAATATGCGAATCTAAATCTGGCAAAATCACATGGTGTGCCAACTGTTTTAGAAAATGGTATAACATTGGTACCGATATTCCATCCAAATTATTTGATTTTAAAACCTGCCGCCAAGAGAGATGTTTGGACGGCCCTGCAAAATGTGCAAAATATCTTGAAAAATGCTTAATTTTAGTTAATAATTTCCCCATGTCTAACAAAGGAGCCGAACATTAAACCTACATTTAATCGTGATAATCGCCGTGATACGGGACCACGTATGAACAATCGCATTACTGCCAAAACAGTACAAGTAATTAATTTTGATGGCCAAAATATGGGTGTTATGCCGATAAATCAAGCATTACAAGTTGCATCAGATGCAGGACTGGATTTGGTGGAAATGAATGCAAATGCACCTGTGCCAATTGTAAAAATCATGGATTATGGCAAATTCAAATATGAACAGAAAAAACGTGCGTCAGAGGCGAAAAAGAACCAGAAAACAACAGAATTAAAAGAAGTTTGGATAAAACCTTTTATCGAAGAAAACGATTTAAATATCAAACTGAAAAAGGTTTTTGAGTTCTTGGGCGAAGGTAACAAGGTTAAAATTTCCGTTATGACCAAGGGGTCTAAGAAGGTTTTGGCACGTGGTAAAGATGCTGTGCCGGAATTGTTTGCCCGTATTTTGGAAATCGTTGGTGACAAGGGTAATATGGAATCAAAGTCAAAACCAGACGAAAGAACTAAATCAATTATAATTGCACCAGCAAAATAAAAAATCCCCAAATTGGGGATTTTTTTATATCAAACACGCCAATGTTGCGCCTGCGTTTTTAAGCATGAACCATCCAATTCTATAATTTGTTGCATATACTGTGAACATAAACATGGCCAATATTGCAATAACTAATAATACGCTGCCACGTTTTCCACGCATACAATACAGCGAAATGTTGTAAAACAAGAACAGAATATATATATCAACCAATAAACTGATAACCCAGATTGATACACAGTTAAATGCCAACGCATTTAAAACCAATATCGCAGGATAAATAAAGAATACAGATGCCAAACCTTTGATTGCGATTTCCCAGTCACGTTCACCACTTGTGATTTCAGATACTAGCATCAACAAACCGCCCATAACGAACAGTAATGCCACTGCCAATACAGGGACAATAATTATGGCTGTGAAAATAGAACCCAATGTAATTGACGCACCGCCAATCAATCGAATGAATAACACCAACAATCCGCCCAGCAAACCATACAAGAATGCCTTTAACATAGATTCTTCCATATTGCCGTCTGCGACAATCTTGGTAAAATAACGTTTTGGGTTAACGATAACGTCGTGAATATGTTTTAATGCGTTTTTAAATTTTTTCTTCATATTTAAGGCCCCCATTTGATTATTTATATTTTTGCTTTATAATTACAAAAAATCAATGGAAAAAATGATGTTAAAGGTAACAATTGCAGGACGCCCAAATACAGGAAAGTCCACATTATTTAACGCCCTGACAGGCACACGTGATGCGCTGGTTCATGACAGACCAGGGGTTACACGTGATACTATTTCTGGTAATTTTCATGATCGTCCATATATGCTGTATGACACGGCTGGACTGGAAAACGCACGTTC
>JAFOXU010000088.1 GCA_017425725.1 Alphaproteobacteria bacterium
TAGTATAAAAAATAGATATAATCACACTGTAGAAAACTGTGATAGCACGTTAAATTCAAATCCAGATAATATTATTATGGGGTTGTCTGATGCGATAAAACATCATTTTGGTGCGGATTTTTCATCGCAAAGGGTTGATTTAGGGCCAGGTTATACATTGGTTGGAAATCAAATTTGTGCATACTATCGTGAAATAAACAACGTTTATATCAGTGAAGATTTTTATGTCAAAGATGGTCGAATTTATGAAATTGATAAAAATACACAAATTGCGCTGGGAAATGGATTGATTTTTGATTTAAAACATGAACCTTATATGTCTCGTTTTCGTGATGTAACAGGTAGAAATGTGTTTAACATCGATTATTTGATAAAGGATCGTCCCGTACGAATTTTGAAAAATGATGATGGGTCCAAGGCATTATATGCTGGCGATGAACATATTTTATCATTCAAAGACGGAAAGATGTGTTATATAAATCCAAAAAATCTTGGTGATTTTTCTTTGAGATACGCAACATTAAAAGGTGATTTAGATTTTAGTCAAATTGGTTTATATTTATCGTTGGAAAATTCTGATTTGTCTGGGGCTACTTCGTTGAAATTACCGATTGATAATGTTCTGATGTTTGGCGGTACAGAATTTCCCACAAATATTGATTTAGAAGGGGTAATATTTCCGGCGGTTGAATTAAATTTTGATAAATTTAAGGGTTCTTTGACTTTAAAACGGTCAGATATGTCACGTGTAACAAAGCTTGTGTTGCCAAATAATGGCGATACTGTAATGGATCTTAGTGGAACTAAAATGCCTGCGTGTCCCCTGGATTTAAGTCATTTAACAAAAATAATGTTACATGGTGCCGATTTGTCGCAGGTAACAGATTTAAAATTATCAAAAGATTTTACGTATATAGATTTAGAAGGTGCAAAGATGGGGGTATGTGAATTAGATCTTGGGCATCTTAATCGCAATGCAAGGGGTGGGGCGTGTCAGTTTAATATAAATAATGCCGATTTGTCACGTGTAACAAAATTAGTTTTGCCGGAAAATTTGTTGGATGCTGAATTTGGTGGTGTTAAATTTCCAAGTTGTGAATTAAATCTAAGCAGTTTGTTGGATCGTTTGAACTTATGTGAATGTGATTTATCGCATGTAACAAGACTGGTGTTGCCTAAAGATGTGTATACATCTTATATTTATATTGACGATGCAAAGTTTCCAGCGACAGAATTAGATTTTAGTAATGCTTCCTCTATACTGTCTATGGAACGTGCAGATTTATCACGCGTAAAAAAGTTAGTTATGCCAAAGACAATAGCAGATGTTTATGCAACTGATACGGTGTTCCCTGCGTGTGAATTAAATTTAGAAAATATTGCGACAGATTTGAATTTTAGGGGGGCGGATATGTCCCGTGTAAAAAAATTGGTGTTGCCGTCTGGGTATCGCAGGGCGTATTTCGGGGGGGCAAAGTTCCCAGCGTGTGAATTGGATTTAAGTAAAATTACTGGCGTAATTGAATTAAGCAATGCCGATTTGTCACGTGTAACAAAATTAATTATGCCAGCAAATACATCTAATGTTCAGTTGGATGGTGCAAAGTTGCCAGTGTCTTATAAACTAGAATTAGCGAAACAGCGTTTGCAAGATAAGATGCCAAATATAAATGAAGGAACTACGTATGACTCAAATCAAAATTGTACTAACGAACGGTAGTGTCGTAATCGAAACATTACCAAATGTTGCGCCAAAACATGTTGCAAGAATTACAGAACTGGTAAAATCTGGTTTTTATGACGGATTAACATTTCATCGTGTGATTGATGGTTTTATGGCACAGACAGGTTGCCCATTGGGAAATGGTACTGGTGGCAGTGGTGTCAAAATTCCAGCCGAGTTTTCAAGTGAACATTTTTCACGTGGCACAGTTGGTATGGCACGTGCATTTGATATCAATTCTGCGGATTCTCAGTTTTTTATTTGCTTTGATGATTGCGGTTTCTTGGATGGGAAATATACAGTTTGGGGACGTGTTGTGTCAGGAATGGAACATGTTGATAAAATAAAACGTGGTGATGAATTTGACAATGGGCGTGTTGAAAACCCAGATAAAATTATAAAGATGGAAATCATGGAATAAAAATCCCCCCCAAACGGGGGATTTTATTTATGCGCTGTGACGATTGATTGCGTCGCTGATTTCGTCCAAGGATGCGTTTGATGGCAGTAATGGTTCAAACCAAACATTTGCCATGCCAGAATTCATGCGACCATGTTTTGGCCAATACAGGCCGGCATCTGTGCCAATCGGTAAGATTGGTAATTTTAATGTGTATGCCAGTAATAACAAGCCACGTTTTAATGGAATCTTTTCGCCTGGTTTTGCACGTGTGCCTTCTGGGAAGATTACCAATGTGTATCCGTCCAGTACACGTTTTTCAACGTCTGATGCCAACTGCTTCATGTTTGTTTTTCCTTTGGCACGATTAACCCCCAGCATGCCACAACGCCAAAATGCCCAACCATAAATTGGTATCCACAACAGTTCTCGTTTCATGATGAAAAATGTGTTTGGCATAACTTTGGAAATTATTGATATTTCCAAAATAGACATGTGTTTCGCAGCAACGATGCATTTGCCATCGATTCGTTTGTTTCCGTCTGGCAGATTTGGAATGCCGTTTTCTTCGGTCTGTGGATAGTGTACAGTGTATTTAATGCCACAAATCCAACGTGCCAGTAACAGAACACCAGCCGCATCTGCGAATACAAGTTTTCTGGATAATTTTTTTGATACCAATCCAATCAATAACAGTGGTGACCACAATGTAAAATAAATCCCCAGTACGATTTTAAAAACAATTGTTCTGAACATATTTTTTCCTTTTATTTAACTTTCTTTTATCCCAAGCATTGTCACGATGTATTTTATATATTCTGTTGTCCATCTTTCAAGTCTTTTTGCGGGTGGCATTCCAATCAATGTTGCAGGGCACGTAACGATTTCTGTATCTGGTAATTCGCTATGAATCAGATATTTTGCACGATTTATATGATCTTCGGTTGTGATGATAACGATTCGGTTTAGTTGTTTTTCATTTACTATCTTTTTAATGGCCAGTGCATTTTGATA
>JAFOXU010000068.1 GCA_017425725.1 Alphaproteobacteria bacterium
ACGCAAGTTTGCTTCTATCATTTCACGTTTTGCACGGGCTGCCTCGGTTTGGCCACGACGAACCAGTTCAACAACCTTTTTATATTCAGATGTAGGCTGACCTGTTTCAACAGCAATCGCAATAATATCTTCTTGGATTTTCAGGATGTCATCGCCATGCTTTTTGGCAAAGTTCGCCCATGTTGCATTTTTATGTTTGGACAGTTTTTTAACCCAATTACGGTTTAGTTCATTACCTGTATATTCTTCCAAGAAATCTTCACGTTTAATCTTGTTTGCCATCGCCAGACGTAACATTTTGCCTTCCAGCCCCAACAGTAATTGGTCACGTTTAGTCAACTGTTCCAAGATTTCTGCGACACGATCATCATTCAAACGAATCTGGCTGACGTTTTCGAACAATTCCAGACGCAGTTTTGTGTATTTCTTTTCCAATGCCGCATCAGGCGTATCAGATGTAAACAGATTTTCCAAACGTTTTGTCTGCAATTTTTGCATACTGTTAAATATACGTTTAATTTTGGCAAAAAGTTCCAAAACCATTGGCATCAAAGATTCTTCCATAACAGGAATTGGCACACCAGATGTACCACGTGGTGTATCTTCTTTTTTGATACCATCTTCATCTTCTTCTGGTTCTTCTTCCTCTTCTTCGTCTGTACCCATTTCTAAATCATCCAGATCATCATCATCCAAGTCATCAACATGTTCGACCCCCTTGGACTTTAACGCTTCTGATAATGCGGCCAATGATTTTTGTTCAGATTCACTGGAATACATAACTTCCAGATTTACGATATAACGCAAACGAATATCTTCATTTAACAACTGTTGATACCAATCCAACATTGCTTGAATTGTCATCGGACTTTCGCACAAACCATAAACCATCAGACGAGAAGCCGCCTCGATACGTTGCGCAATAGCAACCTCGCCAGCAGCAGTTAACAACTGAACTGTGCCGATTTGTTTCAAATATGATTGAACTGAATCTTGAACACCCAAGACCAATGAACCCGTCTGACTGCGTTCCAACTGCTTTGCATAATGTTCATAGTCATCGTCATTAACGTCAACTTGTTCTGCATCAGCGTTTAACAAGTTACGTGTTTTATCACGTGGTTCTTCGTCGTCCATTTCATAATAACGACCCATATCTTGGGGATAATTATCCGTTTCCAAGATTTCAATACCTAAATCTTGTTGAAAAAAGTCCAAAACTTCGTCATGTTCTTCGTCAGGAACCTCGTCCGCTTCGGTGGCGGCTGTAAAATCCATCCGAGACATATAACCAACGTCCATCGCACTGGTCGCCAAGTTTTGCAAGTTTTCTGGCAAAGACTCTATCAAGAGTTTTGTTGCTTCGTCCAGTTTCTTAACCATTATCAACCTTTTAAAGTTTTAAATGTTTACGATAAAATTATTTCTTGTTCTTTTTATTCGCCTGTTTTTGTGCCTTAGCAACAGCTTCGTGAATCGCAGATTCAGAAACCAACCCCAATACAACAGGACTTTGGATTTGAATAACAGAATAGGATGCGTGTGTTTTGTTACGAACAGATGCAACCGTTGGATTTGTACTGCGCATCAAACGTGCAACCTGGCCATCTGTCAATTCTGGATAATTCTTTAAAATCCACAAGATTCCACCCAAACGATTTTGGCGATGCAATTTTGGTGTATAGCCAACACCCTTTTTGTTTTGTTTTTGTTGCGCCTTGACGATTTCTTCACGCAATGTCAAATGTGCAGATGCATCCGCTTCGCACTTTTCGATATCTTCACGTGTTAATTGACCACTTAAAATTGGGTTCAAAGGTTGAATTTTATACGTTTCTGCATCAGCAATATTTTTAACCTCTAATTCATGCAAGCCGCAGAATTCTGCGATTTGTTCAAATGTTAACGCTGTATTTTCAATCAGCCACAAGGCAGTAGATTTTGGCATATATGGATAGTTCATGAAAAATTCCTTTGTAATTACGGGGCTAATATACACTAAATATTGCCAGATTTCAACCGTTTTTTATCGCTGTTTCATATTTTTACGAACAGTCGCAACAACCATATCAAGCAACGTTGTATCTGGATCCACAACATTACGTTTTCGGGCCATTTTGCACGCAACTTCGTGCATTTCAGAATCAGAAATAGCCCAAACATCTGGCTGACGATATGTTTTTGGCGCAACCGGTGCTTTCTTTATCGGTTTCAACACCATATCACGTGTCGCAGTTTGATATTTTTTAGCACGTCTAAGATTATCATATGGCGTTCTGGCCAGTGTTTCTGTCTGTTTTTGAGCCCAGAACAAAAAGTCTGATTCTTTATCACGTATCAAATACGATTTTGTACGGGTTCCTGTTACTAAACGCAGCGCAGAATCATATTCTGCTAATAAGAATTGTGCATTTTTTATATTGTATTTTTTCTCAATCGCACCTGCAGTTAATACCCTGCCCTGTGCAATTAGTTCTTTGACACGTTTATCAATGCCCATTTCATCGCCTTTATCAATTGCCAGATTAGAATACACAGCAAAATTTATAACATAATCACGCAATTCAGACATATCTGTAACAGGTCGTTGATAAGCCCCATCAAACGCAACCATTAATTCAATCATTTCTGGCACATATTGTGGGAACGCCTTACATAAACAAAAATGTTTTTCTGCAATATATTCAGTCATTTATCGCACCTTTTTATAACACTAACGTTTGATATATAGCATTTTTTTGTCAATTTACAAGGACATTATGCTTTTTTAACGATTTTATAGCCATCTTTACCGTCAAGCACTGCCCAACCGGCAGCATCAATCTGTTGACGCAAAGCATCCGCAGTTGCCCAGTCTTTATTTGCCTTGGCGGCGGCACGCTTATCTGCCAATGCAATAATATCGGCAGGTGCAGTTTCGTGTTCAAGTTCAACTATTTTTTGCGCCCTGTCAATAAATTGCAAGCCTAATAATCTGTCGACAAATTCAAAAACAGCCAGTTTTGTTGCAGGATTTACGCCTGTATCTTTTAACAATTCTTGAACAACAACCAGCGATTCCGCAGTTTTCATGTTATCAGATGCGGGCGCCAATATCTTATCGTGCCATTCGTTATAAACAGCAGAATCTAATTCACCCATATTATCCACATTCATCAAATCGGCAATTTTGCGAACAATATTTTTATAACCAGTCGCAGCAGCATCCAATGATTCAAACGAAAATTCCAGTGGCTGACGATAATGACCTTGAAGCAGCAAATAACGGAAAGCCATCGGATCATACCCACGTGCAATCAAATCACGAACAGTGTATGCAGTCCCTTCTGACTTTGACATTTTACCTTCTTTCAGCATCAACCATGCAAAATGCATCCAATACGAAACCCAGGGCGCACCAACAATTGGTTCAGACTGTGCAATTTCGTTTGAATGATGAACCTTGGCATGTTCTTGACCGCCAACATGCAAATCAAAATGCTGACCAAGATATTTCATGCTCATTGCGCTGCATTCAATGTGCCATCCAGGGAAACCAACACCCCATGGACTGCCCCATTCCATTGCACGTTTTACATCTGTTGGCGAAAATTTCCACAACGCAAAATCAGTAGAATTACGCTTGCCCGTATCATCAATACGTGCGCCACCACGCAATTCAGACAGATTTTGACCACCCAATGCACCATAATTCGCAAACTTGGACGTATCATAATAAATACCATCGCCTGGGATTTCATATGTATAGCCAAGTGCCTCTAACTTTTTAACCTGTTCGATTTGTTCTGCGATATGGTCTGTTGCACGCGGCATGAATGTCGGGCGAATTATATTTAACTTATCAGCATCATGCAAAAATCCATCAATATATTTTTGCGCAACATCCCACACAGACATATTTTCACGTGCTGCACCCTTTTCCATTTTATCGTCACCACTGTCGGCATCACTTGTCAAATGTCCAACGTCTGTAATGTTTGTAACATGTGTAACATTATATCCATTTTCAATAAATACACGTTTGATAATATCGCTGTTTACAAATGTACGCATATTGCCAATGTGTGCATCCCAATACACAGTTGGACCGCATGTATAGAACCCCATTTTCCCGGGCGTTAATGGCTTAAACTCTTCTAGTTTGCGTGTCAATGTATTATAAAGTCTGATTGTCATAATGCGTTCCTTTGTATGTTTATTATCGTAAATTGTAGATTTTTTATATCAGAAATGCAAACAAAACAGTTTGCATAAAAAACAAATTAACAACAACAGTAAAAATTAATAAATTGAATTGTCATTACACGGTCAATTGTAGCATTTTTAGCATACATAAGTCAACTATATTTGATTTTTTAGATTTTCTTGCTTGCAATTAAAATTATGTTTCTATATAATAACCCACGCACGGAGCGTTGGCAGAGTGGTAATGCAGCAGATTGCTAATCTGTGACCGAAATTTTTGGTCCATAGGTTCGAGTCCTATACGCTCCGCCAAAAATTTACCCACCGAAAGGTGGGTGTTTTTATCAAATAAGTTCAATAATTTACACCTTGATTTTAGAGCAAATATTTCATACAATTCCACCTGAGTTCAAGAGACTAGTTCTATGAATATCAAAGGTCTTTATAGGATTTATATCAAGGCATTGTTATCATCCTTGATATTTGTGTCAGAGAGTTATTGATTATAAAACACATAAAAAACAAAAAGTCACTAAGTTAGTAGCCTATGTGATTTTTGAGTTTCCTTACTAATACTTCTTGAATAATTTTTAATAAAAAAAGGCAATACAAATGAACGCAACAAATATATGCAACGAAACAGGCAATACAGCCAAAATAATTATACAAAATTCTATTAAATACTTACCAAAAGTATCAGTAATTGTTCCTGTTTATAATTCTGCAAAATATTTACATGAATCTATGAATAGT
>JAFOXU010000188.1 GCA_017425725.1 Alphaproteobacteria bacterium
AATTGTGGGGGTGTTGTTCGCCCAACCAGATCAATTCTTAACAGAAAGAAAATAGAAGAATTGTTAGGTGAAAAATTTGAAAATGTTGTTATGTATTACTTAGATACAAACAAATTAAATCGTAAAACGTATAATGACAGTTATGTCGTCGGTCACAAGCAGATGGCAGATATGTCAAATATGTTTGTGCAAGAATGTGATAATAATCCGGAATTAACGCTTCATGTGCCTGTGGCTGTGTTTGCCAAGATTTATGATTGTAATTATGCGAATGTATTTGCAGATCGTGATTTTATTGGTGCGACACCTCCGTATAATTCTGATGGCAGATGTATTGCGGGCAACGTGATTTTTTATAATAAAACAACAAAAAAATATGAAAGTATGCCACGTGGTTGGATGTATGTTGGTGGCAGGACATGTCGTGGTTCTGCATCCGAAGATTCGATGTTGGCAGTATTTGGTATTTTGATAAAAAATTCATATAAAAGAAAATTGATACAAGATTTTTTGAGACAACAAAATGTTAAATAAAAGGGCTTAAAAAATGAAGTTTTTTGATTTGTTCAGAACTGGTGATAAAACAGTGCTGTCAAATGCAGCGATGGATGGTTCGCGTCCCGTGTTGACTGTTGGTCAGGCAGAAAAGCTGTTGGGCGATAAAATAGAACGTATGGTTATGTATAATATGAAAACACTGAAACCATTAAAAGATACTTATAATGAACAAAAGGTAATTTATGGTGGGCAGGTCAGTGGCTATGCGGCTGTGTTAAAAGATATGTGTGCACACAGCCTTGTGTTCAAGAATAAAAAGCCGATGTGGATTGTTGCAAAGACTGTTTCAAAGTGGGAAGATAAAGAATATCATTTGTTAAAGTCTAATGTTAAATATGATGATATGGGGTGTTTAACAATTGGTAATGTAATTTTTTATGACTTTAAACAGAAAAAATATATTACGTTATATCCAAATGGTGATTGGGTTCGTGTTGATAAAACATATCGTAGTTGTGAGGCAGCCAGAGAATCGATATTCAATACGTTTGTTACATTGTGTTCAAACTATGTAAAATAAAAATCCCCGTTTGGGGATTTTTTATTTTTCACGCACACGCTCGCGTTCATGTTCGTGTTCGCCAATCGTGTTCATGTTTTGGTTGTTGTGTTGATGAACATTTGTGGTTGGCTTTTGAGGTGTGCCTGATTCAAACGCAATAAATTTTTGACGCAAGATTTCAATGCTGTTTTGTATTTTTGTGTTTGCGTTTTCGTACCACGAATTGCGCTGGTCATCAGGGCATCTGATAAACTCTTGGGCATTTCGTGATGCGATAATCTGGCTTTGCCATTTTGCACGATGTCTGAATGTTGCAGATTGTGCATACAGTGTCGCAGGATTTTTGTGTTGTGTGGCAAATATTATGTCACGTACAGCATCCAGTGCAACTGTCCATGCGTTTCCCAACGTTCCGCCATCCAGCCAGTTTTTTAACGATAGTCCAGAAAACAGTGTATCAATTGCGTTGTCGATTTGCGCCTTGTCCTGGGTTGTCAGTTGGCTGACCATAAAATTATCTATGGTCTGGCCGTTTAACATTGCAATTGTTTGCTCGAAATCCATGTTCATTTTATTCTCTTTTTTTAATTACGCAGTCTTTTGATTATATTTTGCCAAGATAAACAGATTTATACGTCGCTGTACAATTTGTTTGTCTGTGGCAGAATTTAATTTTGGAATCTGTGTTTGTTGTTGTGGCATTTGCACTTGCTGCACAGGTTTTGCCTGTGGCATTTGTTTTTCCATTGTCGCAACCTGTGGTTGTGCAATCTGTTGTTTTTGTTGTGGCATTTGCGCTTGCTGCACAGGTTTTTCCTGTGTTATTTGCGCTGCCTGTTTTGGTTTTTGATTTTCTGATACCTTGGCAGATGTTTTTTCGATACCTGTTATTTCCATGATACGTACATTATGTCGTGCCATAATCAATTTGATTACATCCATGGATTCACGTATCAGTTTTGTGCCATGTTTTTGTAATTGTTCTGTTTCTGCTGGTGTTTTGTCCAGTGTGTTTGGGCTGTCTTTATGTGTCATAATAACACGTGACCAGCATTTTTTATGTGCATCTGCAACATTGTTCAGGTATTTTGTAACAGGATTGTTTTTGTCTTTTGTTTTCAAGAACCCTGCACATTGTCCCAGTGCGCTTTGCCATGCACGCCCCAGCGATTGCTTTTTGGTCCAATTTACCCATGCGAATCCAGAAAATAATTTCAAATATGCATCCACCAGTTTTTTGCGTTCTGATGAATCAATGATTTTTGCAATATCTTTATCTAATTTGATTGCAAGTTTTTGTGATTCTGTCATCATATCGAACTCCTTTTTTTTACTAGTTGAAGTCCTGTGCCATCCCATCACAGTAAATTCATATAGGTAATATTTCCCACATTTCAAGTCTTTTTCTTGTCAAGTAAAAAGTTTTTTTGACATCTATCCTAAAACAGTGCAAAAATATAAATGTTCATATCAGAACAACATGCTGTTGCCAATAATGGGCGGTATGGATATGAACCTGCATCTTGCCAATAATGGGGGTGTGGAAATTCATCGAAACCAAGGAGTTAAAAGATGAAAAAAACATTAAAAGCAGCCGTTGCATTGTCAGTTTTTGCTGCACCAGCATATGCTGCGAATTTGGAAAACCCACTGTATATGCCAACGCAGGGCAGTGTATATTCCAAAACGTCTGCAGGTGTTATGTATAAAATCGCAGATGATACAGCCGCAATGAAATTAAAACATCATGATGGCGCGACAGAATTTCCAATCTGGCGTTTACACGAAGAATTGGGATACGGTATCTTGGACAATCTAGAAGCATATGCGAAATTCGGTTACACCCACGACGGTGATATCGACCGCAAGGGTATGCATCTGGGTCGTGCAGGTTTGAAATACCGTGCATTGGAAATGTCAGGTTATGTATGGGACTTGTACGCAGACGCACAATTGGGCGGCATCAGTGAAATGTCTGGTGCATATACTGCAACAGGTTTTGATTATGATAATTATTCAAACGGCCGTTGGGGTTTCCATGTTGGAACACAATTTGGTAAACAGTTTGAAAAATTCAGCGTTGCAGCATTCGCAGAAGTACTGCGTACATTTGGCAACGACAACAACAGTATTGAAGTGAAAGCGATTGATGCACGTAAATTAGGTGCTGGTATTTTGGATAGAAGCACTTTATCAATGTTGGGTTTTGATAAAGAAATTTCAGTTGATTTGAAATCTACAACAGAAGTAAATGCGGGCTTAAAAGCGTTCTATCAGATGAACGACAAATGGTCATTTGGTGCCAGCTTTACATACAAACATCATGCTGATAACGGTGTAGAAGGTTTGGCGTCAGGTTTGAATGCGATTTCAACAGAATCTGCAACCATGGCGGCAATTGGCGGTGCAATGGAAAAGGGTTTGACACAAGAACAGGCTATTGCTGCAATTAAGGCGGATCCTACATTGGTGGTGCAGGCCGCCGACACATTGGCTGCTAATCAACAAATGGTAAAAAATGGTTTGTTGAAAGTTGTTGAAGATATGAACGACGGGTTCGATGAATATGTAATCGGTCTGTCTGCTGCATATCAAATGACTGATGCAACTCAGGTTGCTGTATACGGTGAATATACACTGGATACTGCGCATGAACAGTCACAAAATGGCACAGATGTCAAGGCTGAATTGGGTGTTCGTTTGAACGTTCAGTTCTAAATTAAATAAAATAACTTATATTGGACAAATTCCCACCGTTATGGTGGGATTTTTTTATATACAAGCGCTTGCGCATAGTGATGAAAAATGATATAATATACCCAAAGGAATAATAGGAAAGGCATGATAAAATCAAAGTTTTCTGCCGTTTTGACAGGTGTTTTGCTGTCGCTGCCATGGGCGGCTGATGCGGCATATCCAGCGTATCAAAATTATCAGGGTGCCGTGGCACGTCCACAACAGATGGGGTATATGCCGGCTGCGAATAATCGCATGATGCAACCCCAGATGCAATACCAGAATGGCTACAATAATGCCTTTGTACAACAGGCGCAGCCTGGAATGCGTTATCCACAATATGCGAATAATGTTGTTGCAGCACAGCCAACACGTATAACTGGCGGTTTGCCACGTGTGGGTTCGTCGCAAACAACTGCTGGTCGTCAATATTATCAACCGGCCGACTATGATCGCTTGGCGGACAGTGGGTTGTATGTTGGTTTGTCTGTTGCATATAATGCATCGTTGTCTGGCGGTATGAATGCTGATTACACGGGCGAAGAAGATGCATATACTGTACCTGGCGCATTTGAAGAGGCTGGATTCATTTCTGATACGATTATTCCATTACAGGTTTCTGTGGGGGCGGCAATTAATAACGATATTCGTATTGATTTTTCGTATTTGCGTTATTCTGGTATGTCATATCCAAAAACAGTTAATACATCTGACGGTGCTGGCGGCATGATAGAGGCACAGGTTGACGGTGGTGCGATTACTGCGAATGCGACGATGTTAAACGTGTATTACAATATTGATTCGTTTACGGGGTATTTGGCTGGCGGTTCGTTGCGCCCATATGTTGGTGCAGGTGTTGGTATTTCGTTAAATACGATTGCAGACTATGCGGTATATGATAATACGTTTTATTCTGTTATGGATCCATTGTATGCAGGTGCAGGTCAGTTGACTGGTATTTCTGATATTGTTGCGTACCATAATGGCGGCACAACCGAAGAATTGGCATTTATGTTAGAAGGTGGTGTCACAACAGAATTGCAGGGTGGGTTAAAACTGGATATGTTTGTCCGTTATGCAAACCTGGGTCAGGTTAAAAATTCTGGCAGTATCGTGTTATCTCAGGTTGAATGGCTGGGCGACGGTGCTGGGTCCGAGTATGAAGCACCATACGACAGTGTGTTCCACTATACAAACTGGTATGAAAGTGGTCGTCTGGGATTGGTTGATGTCGGTGTCAGATTAAGATTGCAGTTCTAGATATCGTAACAGTTGTATTTGGCAAGAGAGAGAATATGAAATACAATCGTTTAAGTTTTTTGTCTGTTTTGGTCGCAATGGGTGTAATGCCAAATGTATCTGATGCTGCGATACGTGTGGGTAATCATTCACGCAATAATGCCCAAGGATATCAGCAGGTAAATGAACAACGTTATCAACAGCAAAATCCTGTTGCTGGCACGAACAGCGCAACGGTTGATATGCTGCCCGGTCAACAAATGGATGCACAGGCGGCATCTGGTGAGATTAAATCAGCGGTCGAAGATACAAAAATGGACAGCTGTAAAATGATTTATCCAAATGGTACATTTGAATGGACGCGTCCAACAATTGGTGTGGGCGCAGGTGGCGCGCAAACATGTACATCTGTTGTTGAATTGCGTGTTTTGGGCCAGGCAGAAGATGGTGGTGATTTGGTCGTTGCACGTGCAAATTTGGCCGCAGGTGACAGTTTTGATTGTAATATTGACAATTTTCCAGAGGCAACATGGCTGCCAGAGGTTGAAAATGTTTCATTCCCCGCAGATACACAACCGACAATCGAAGATGTTAAACGTGTAATGGACGAAGAACAAAAGCAAAATGCTGTTGTTAAAATTATCGGTGGTGCGTTACTGGGCGGATTGGGTGGCAATATTGCCGGTAAAAACGAAGTTGGCAAAGACAGCATGTTGGGTGGCGGCAAAGATAAAATAATAAGTACCGTTGTGGGAACTGTTGGTGGTGCGGGTCTGATGGCGGCCAGCACATACAGCGGCAAGGTTGCAGGCGATATGATTATGTCTGCAGGTGTTAATGCGGCTGCTGGGGCGGTAATGGGGAACATTGTTGCCGATGGCGAATCAAAAATGCGTATTGAAAAATGTAACGTTGGTGGTATGGAACAGACATGCCTGTGGGGATTTATAGAAGAGACGGGTGATGTTGACGGTAATGCCTATGTATCAACTACAAACATTTATGACTTTAAAGTGTGTGACACTAATAATAAATGTGAAAATAAAAATTTAACAGGTGCTACTGTTGTTGGGTATGAAGGGTCAAGGCTCGTTAATGGAAAATTACGTAAATGGACATTAGAAGATGTGTATCGTGAAGGGTTTGACAAAGTAACCCAAAGATATTGTATTAATACACAAGGCAAAATGAAGTTGGAGGGTGAAGCCGGAGAATGTATTAATGATACCCGCTATGCCGAAATATCGGGCGCCAAGGCAGTCACAAAACGTATTCAGGCAATGGCAGTGGGTGTCAAGGACAAACCATTTGGCTATAAATCTTTTGATGATTTACAAGATGATAATCCAAATCCAACATTTGTTGGACGAACCAGCAGTGGCGAAGAGACAACTTTTCCCGCAGGTGTGGAAGTGGGCAAATTATCCTGGTCAGACTTTAAACCACTAGAGGTAGATTCATCTGATGGTGGTGTTATCGATATGACCAACAAGGCCAGATTGGGTGGTACACTGACAGGTGCCGGTATTGGTGGTGGTGTTGGTGCATTTACTGCATACCAAGGCGCACAAAGCGAAATCGACGAACGTTGGGTGGCGGCTGTGCGTGAATACAAAGATTTGTTACAAAAATTCTATTGTGGTACAGGAACACGATTCTTGTCGTTCTATAACGACACAGTTGTTATCCCAAAACCAAATAACTGATTTATTATTGGGAAATTTTATGTTTTATTTCACGAATGCGTGCCAAGATTTCTTTTAAATCGGCATCCGATGTTGTTGCGGCAGATTTACTTTTTATTTCATCTGCCATAACGATACATAATGTTGCCAACAGTGAATTTTCTGGCAGTGGACCAATTTTATCCAGTATTTGACGTGCACGTGCATCAACCATGCGGCCCAATTCAATCAGGCGCATTTCCTGGCCGTCTTCACAGCCCATTTGATAATTTTTATTTACAATTGGAATTGATACGACACTCATTTTTTCAACTTTTGTAATATGTTTATCGATTTATCAATCATTTCTGTGGCACGTGCATTTTTATCACGCAGATTTCTGACCTGTTCGGTTAAAATTGCCACTTCTAAATCAGTTTGCTGGGTGGCGTGTATCGCAGTTCCACGTAAACGTGCGGCTGCTTCTTCCAGACTGGCCAGTTCATGAAAAATTTGTTCTTTTAAATCTGACATATTTGCATTTTAAGATATTTTTTATATGCGTTCAACCCTAAAATGTGATATAATATTCACCATAATTGTGGGGGATTTATTTATGAAGACAAAAATTATTTATATTTCTGGTAATGAAACGTTTGAAATGACACAAATTCGTGCCGCTTTTGAAGAGGTTAGGGAAACACTCGGTTTGGACAAAGATACTGTGTTGTTTGGTGTTCCTGTTGACTGTGATTCTGCACTGGAAGATATAAAAACATCAGAAAATACAATAACAGATATTGCAGAACCTGTTATCACAGAAGAAATATCTGCTCCAGAAATCGCACCAGTTGAAACCCCACAGATTACAGAAATTGTCACAGATGAACCAGAAGATACAACAGCAGAAAATATCGTTCCAATATTGTCTGTTTTGGCAACAAATGATGATGACGTATTGCCTGAAACTGTTCCGGTTACATCTGTCGAAATTTCAGAACCAGAATCAATAGAAACGATTGCTGATGACACAGAACCTGTCACAGCCGATATTGAACCAGAAACCAATACTGAAATAATTGATAATGTTGAAACTGTTACAGTTACAGAAATAACAGATACAGAGATCCCAGAAAGCCCAATGGAAAAAACATTGGAAGAACTGTTGGAATCTATGACGCCGTTGCGTGAAGATGTGGCCACCCCAGATATGGTTGATGCGTCGCCTGATGTCGATGAAAGTGCAGATATTTTGTCACCAGATGAAACAGATGCCACATTGGCACAGTTGGCAACAGAATTCGTTCAAAACGAAGATAAAATACCGGTTGCGCCAAAGTCTGAAACATCTGGCAAAATCGGAAAATTTAAAAACATTTTGCCATTTAAAAAAGCAAAACGTGAAGACAGTGGTTTGATGGGCGATTTGTTCGGCTGGGCCGGTGTTGCCGCCAATGATGAAGACTTTTCAATCCCTGGATTCTTTACCCAAGCAGCATCTAAGAAATGACCCCAAATACATTAATAAAGATTTTAGAACAAGCAGGATTCCATGAGGTAACAATTGTGGGTGATTTGGTTACCATGGAAGATCCGTCTTGTGTAATTCGTGGTTTTGAAACATTTATCAGTTATGCATGGGTTATTGTCACTGCGCTAGCAGGGATATTGCTGTTCGGATGGGCGCTGTCTATGATACGTGGTGCCAAGAACGATATTTTTTCCAATATGAAATATTTGGTTCTTATATTTGGGATTTTATCGGTTTCTGGATTTATAATGGAAACGATTTATGGTGGACAGTTTGTGAGTTCTTGGTGTAAAACAGTTCAGATACCAATTTCAGAAATAGAGTCTTTGATAACACAAAAGCTAAAAGCATCTGGATATGAATTTATA
>JAFOXU010000024.1 GCA_017425725.1 Alphaproteobacteria bacterium
AAAACAGTTATTGCCCGGGCGTATCTGGTATAACATTACATGAAACACAGAACCAAGGTTTAAAACCATGCCCAGACAACTATATGGCCGACAAGGGCGCCACAAGCGAATCCCAGTGCTATACAACATGTGAAGTTGCGTGTACACAACAGGAATGCCCAGACAATGCAACATGTACACATGACAATACCAAGACAACCGGCAAACAATACGTTGGTGGAACTTGTGATGTTGAACAGACGACATGTAATATAAATATACAGTGTAACGAAAACTTTGAAAAAGTTGATGGTGCATGTAAACTGATACCTGAATTTACAATGACAACAACAAACATGCCAGCAAATTCAACTTTCTGGATGGGGACAACTGCGGCCGGTACATTCTATCTTGATTGTGGCGAAGGTGGTACACCGGTAGAGGCGGATAAGATTACAGGAACTGTTGGAGAGTCTAAAATTGCAACCCCACAGTCTGTGCAATTCAAAGTTTATACTTTTGGATGTAAGTATACACAGGCTGGCGAACATACAATACATATGGCCGGACAAGCCACAAAATATTCAACGATTAAATATACTAACTCAGATGTATCGTATTATATGCCTGTCTTAGCATTTAATCTTGTTGCACCGAAAAATAATACATACCTAAAGAGTATTAGTGGTTCGTTGGGTCATATATTTGGAACAATCGATGATGGTTCTGATGCATCAAAACAGCCGTCGTTTGCAGGTACTTTTAGCGGCCAGACCAATTTAGTTGGCACAATTCCAGAGAATTTATTTGATGGCGTTCATGGCAAACCAATAAATGGTATGTTTCTGGAGACATTCTATTCAACAAACTTACAGGACACAATCCCATCTGGCTTATTTAAAGGAATAACTGGTGGGGCAGAATATTCATTTAATGCTACTTTCGCTAATTGCCCAAATTTAATAACAATTGGCGATGGCTTGTTTGATAATATTACTGGCGGTGCACCATATATGTTTAAAGCTACCTTTAGTGGTTGTACAGGTATTAAATCGGTTCATGAAGATTTATTTAAAAATATCACAACTGGGGCTGATGGTATGTTCTGGTCAACATTTACAAATACTGGATTAACATCAGTGCCAAGTAAACTGTTCCAAAATGTGCGTGGTTCGGCATTAAAAATGTTCCGTGCTACATTTGGTGGTGCAACATCATTGACAGAAGTTCCAACAGATTTATTTAAAAATATTACAGAACCTGCTGAAGAGTTATTTGCACTGACATTCAAAGGTACTGGATTAACATCAATACCGTATGGATTATTTGCTGGGTTAGCTGATAAAAAGCCTGCAACTAACATGTTCCAAAGCACTTTTGAAAATTGTACAAACATGACAGGTTGGACACCAGATGGTTTTGGATTAAACGCAAATCAAGGCTGGGTACCATACGATATGTTTGGTGGCATGAATCCAGATGGATATGTTGCAGGTACTGCAATGACCAATGTATTTAATAATACTGCAATCGCAGAATCATGTCCTGTAAATTGGTATAAAAATGATATTGCGTTTGATGTAGATTGGTCTGGCAAAGTATCTTGTGCATCATGTCCAGACGGTTATGTATCAGAAGCAGGCTCTACATCTGAATCGCAGTGTTATGTAACCTGTACAAAACAATGTGCCCAACAAACATGCCCTGAAAACTCAGTAAATTGTACACATGGGAATGAAATTTCATCTGGACGCCAATATTATGGAAGCAGTTGTGATGCGACTGAAATTGTTTGCGATATAGATTTTTCATGTTCTGTTGGATATGACAAATTATCATTTGCAGATACTTTGGTCAGAAACATGGATGCAATATATGACTCTGCAGAATACGATGATTATTGTCAATTGAACAACACCGGTAACAGTTGCGACACATTGTCTGCCGGTCAATATATGTGGTATTTTGATACTTCTTATGGTTCTCCGATATCGTCAGGACAAGTTCAAACCACGTGTACAGATAACATAGGGAATGATGCAGACCCACAATCACGTATAAACTATAATGCAGATTTTGATATCCAAAGCAGTGGCGCCAATTGTTGGGAGCGTGTTTTATATCTGAATGATTCACCTGTTTCATCATCATGGATATATAACAAAACCTATGATTCTGCCGA
Organism: Alphaproteobacteria bacterium; assembly: GCA_017425725.1. GTDB lineage: Bacteria > Pseudomonadota > Alphaproteobacteria > Rs-D84 > Rs-D84 > Enterousia. The sequence continues at coordinate 2,162 of JAFOXU010000024.1, forward strand.
AGATTGTGCAGCATACTGTGGTTTCAGCAAACCTATGTCCGTGGGCTATGCGCTTGCTATTGCAACAAACGCTAATTTATGTGCGCCACACGAATACACTGTAACATACGATTGTAATGATGGAACAGGTAATACAACTGACACGGCAACATATAAAACCACATTTACACCACGCAAAGACGTTTGTGAACGCAATGGATATAAATTTATCGGTTGGACGTTAAATGACGCATCTGTATCTGATTCATTCGTATGGGATTATACAAACGACCAAACCCTGATTGCAACGTGGGAACGAATGTCGGCTGAATGTAAGCCTGGCGAATATCTGCCTGCAAATGCAACAGAATGCAAACCATGCGAAGAAAATAACTATTGCCCAGGTGGTACATATAATATTGGCACCACAGATATCGGTATGAATCCATGTCATGACGGTTCTATGTCGAACAGTGGCGCAACACATATCACACAATGCTATATCAACAAACCATGTGGTAAATATACTGATATAACAACAGTGTGCACATATAATACAGATACAAGTGATTTTACCGACTGCGCTGAATGTTCAATTGATACATCTTGCCCATATAATCAAGAATTAGTTAATGGCAAATGCGCACCATGCAATCGTGATAACGCATTAGATTATCATAAAACAGGTAACTGTATGGTATCAGAATGTGAACAAGGCTTTTATCCATATATGCAACAGTGCATGCCAGAAAAAATAGAATGCGATGCGCCAAAGGCAAACGTTGCCTATAAATATTGGGATGTAGCCAATCGTGCGTACGGCCCTTGTATTATTACAGAGTGTATTGATGACGAATATCATATCGAAGCAAATGCATGCGTACCAAACACACAGTCTTGTAATGTCGAACATGGTATCGGCGAACAAGAATGGGATTTCGAACAAAACAAGTGGGGAACATGTGTCGCTACACAATGTGATTCTGGATATACCACAGACCAAAGCCTAACAAATGATACGCTTAACGGACAATGTGGCAAATGCAGCAACATGTATGTTGATAATGATCTGGCAGTCAGTACATATATTTCTGAATGCGAGATTGCATCTTGTATGTACCAAGGCGAAAAGTACATATTGGAAAACAATGAATGTGTATTAATCTGTGATGAACGCAGTGATGAAACAG
>JAFOXU010000191.1 GCA_017425725.1 Alphaproteobacteria bacterium
ATACCAATGATTCTGGGCTTTGAACTGTTGACACCCATTCCTTCATATAATTTGGTGTTGGGTTCGCAGTACTGTCACCATTTACAGACATACATGTAACAATCTGTGCCTTACATGCATTGATTGCATAGTTTGGTGTGGCAACATAGTTATTAGAACTTAAACAAGAATTAACATCAGATATACAATTTTCTGCATAACTGCCGATAACTTCATCCTGTGCAACCTTAATCTGTGTCAATGTACGTTGCAGATATTCACGAACGACCTGGTTATCATTTTTAAACTTGCCTTCATCATATGTATATCTTTGGCACTTGTTCAACACAGATGCACACATACCATATGTTTTGTTATCTTTTACATAACCAATCTTGTACTGCAAGAAACGAACCAAATTTGAATCCATTTCCGTTACAGCATCTTGACTGATGGAATCAGCGATATATCCTGCCAATGTTGTTGGACTGTCTTCATCTGCTGTATACCATGCATTACTATCTTTGTCGTTTATATAATTCCATGTTGCATACAATCCCTTGGTGTGCTGGATTGGTGCGGCCTCTTTCGCATCTGCAATATCATTATTTACGAAATAACCTGGCGCAGAACCGATAACAACTTCGCCATTAACGATATATTTACCGGTTGGATCCAAACAGTTTTCATAATCTGTACCACAAACAAAGTCGTCTTGCATACATGAATCCAATGCATTTACACAGCCACGCAAATCATATGCATTTTTCTGTTGCGCAACCATCAAACGTGCCTTTTGCAAAACAACCTTGGCGTTACGCACAGTACGATTCATATTTTCATTTGAATCTGTCAACGCACGTTCATATGCAACGCACTGTCTGTCGATTTCCAAATCATATGAATTTGTAACAACTGCAATATCAACACCCTGGGCCTGACAAGACGTCAAGACAGATGCCTTGCAACGTGCAGCCGCTGTTTTATACAACTGTTCGCCACGTTGGTTACTGATACTGGATGTATTTGCAGTATTACCGCCAAACAAACCTGTTAAATCAAAACCTGTGCTGTCGATATTAAAGTTCATCAAACCAGACAAATCAAAAGACATACCAGATTCAGATGACGTCGCAGTACCTGTTTTGATACCAACAATCATATCTTTGATATTATCTAAATCATTTTTAATTTGCGTATTATCAGAATTTGATTGCATTGCAATTTCTGCCTCGGTTTGTGTGAACAGTGTTTCAATATCATCTGCGGTCAAACCGATATATTGAATCTGTTGTGAAACATCTTGTAATGCTTCTGTTGCAGCCTTTAATGCCAGTTCTGTTTTTTCATAATTCTTGACATTTTTTGAACAAGAACAACGCCCCTGATTATCATCCAGCACATTACAGAAATTATCCATACAAGACGTATATTGTGCCTTGCAATAATCTGTCAACTGTGCCAGTTCGTCCATATTCATAACCGCTTCTTGTTTTTCTTCGGTTGATGTTCCAACATTTGCTGTGGACGAAGAAATTGATACAGCCGATGGCACACGTGCACGGATTGACGCAGAAGAACGCATTCCAACACGTGCATTATATAATGGCGCACTTGATGTTTCCGGTGCTGCCACCCCAGAACGTGCGGTCAGTGCCTTGTTTGCATTCGATGCTGCGCGTGTTGTAACCGCCTTGGAATTTGTTGTTGCACTGCGAGAAGGACGTGATGCAACACGTGAATTTGTTGTCGCAGAACGTGTCGCAACAGATGCCCCCGTACGTGTATTTACCGCACTGCGTGATGCCGCTGTACGTGCCTGTGTGGCATTACGTGTTGCAGCAGTATTACGTGATGCAACATTACGTGCATTTGTTGTGGCATTTGTTGCACGAACTGCACGTGCAGATGCCG
>JAFOXU010000056.1 GCA_017425725.1 Alphaproteobacteria bacterium
ATGGCCAAGGCGACATTGGGGCGCAGTGCAATCCCAGGTATGAAAAACAATGCACGCAGCGCAACCAAGAATATTTTAAACACTGGTATGGCACGTGCGGCAAATATGGCGCGTGCGACGGCTGTATTTGGTGATGTTTCAAAAATTGGTGGTGGTTATTCACAATGTCGTGATTCATATGCGACATGTATGGATCAGTTCTGTGCAAATGCAAATGAAACGTTCCGTCGTTGTTATTGCAGTCAGAAATTTACAGATTTCCAAGAGACAGAGGCTATGTTCGAAGAGGTTAAGGGCCTGTTGCAGCGTTTCGAAGATAATAATTTGAATGCTGTTGACAAGACAGCAGCCGAAGTTAATGCAATGTACACTGCAACTGTTGGTGAGGCGGCAATCAAAAATGACGTCAGTGGTGCACAGTCTATTTTGTCTGAAATTGGTGATTTGTTAAGTGGTAAAAAGAAAGCTGGTCAGACCAAGAAAGAAGAAACAAAGAAAACATCGCTTGATTTGGGCAGTTTGACCAGTGGTATTACATTTGATATGGACGATATTTGGGGTGGTGGCGGTTTTGATGATATGTTCAGCAGTAACAAGCGCTCATCTGGTCCAAATATGGCGGAAATGTCTGGTCAGGAATTGTATAACGTATCAAATCAACAGTGTTTGGAAATTGTTGGTGAAGCATGTTCGTCAAATGCAATTTTGAACATGGCAACCAGTTCATACAGTATCTTGATTACACAGGACTGTAACTTATATGAAAAGAAATTGGATGCACAACGTCAGGCAATCATGAACACCGTTCGTGAAGCAGAAAAAATGTTGCGTGATGCCCGTTTGGAAGAATACCGTGCGCATAATTCTGCGGATGTTAACGAATGTATTTCCAAGGTTCGTACTGCGATGTTGCAAGAGACGGCCTGTGGCGCAAACTTTAAACGTTGTTTGGATTACAGTGGCCAATATATCAATCAAACAACAGGCGAACCAATTTATTCACCATTACTATTCAAATTGACAGAAATGATTAACTTGTATTCCAAGGGTGCTGATTCATTTGGTGACGTGTTAACAAACAATGGTGAATTTAATAAGTTCTTGGATGCGAAAAAGATGTTTGTAACAACTGCGTTGGATTCATGTCGTGATATCGCAGATACAGTTTGGACAGAATTTAAACGTACTGCAATTATCGAAATTGCCCAGGCCCAAGACGAAAAAATCGAAGAAGTCAAGGCATCTTGTGTTAGCACAATGGCAGAATGTTATGACAGTCAATCTGGTGCATTAAAAGATTTTGATACAACATCAGCAAAATCTGCGGGCGCAATTGCGGCGAATGCGGCACGTGCAATGTGTTCGGACAAGGTTGCAGCCTGTGCGGCATTGTACAGCCCAACTAGTGGGAAGTCTTGTGAATTTGATGATCAAGGACGTATTTTGAATGCAACAAACTGTGGTTTGGGTGCGTTGTTGGATTATGTTGCAACAGTTGACAGTACAAAAATTGCCGAAGGTTGTGCAGATGCATTGACCAAATATGCCCAAGAAATGTGTGCGCCGTCTGGCGAAGGTACGGAATATCCATGGGGGTGCCGTAACAGACCACGTCATATGTTGGAAAAAGATTTGTTGGAACGAGCATCAATTTATTGTGATGTATCCAATACGGCGGATGATCGTTTGAATACTGATTTGTTAGATTATGCAAATACTGTGTCAAAATTGTCGGCATCAATATCTTCTGAACTTAGTATAATGTTAAGTGACGCGTGTGATTCTGTTGATGGTGTTTGGATTGATGCAGAACAAAGTGAAACACCAATTGAAAATGTTGTAATGAACAAATCTGTATACAAGGCGGATGAAGAAGGCAAAGCAACCAAGGCAGAGCAAAAAGAAACCTATGAAATTTATGGATATGGTTTGCCATCCGAATATGCTAATATGAAACAATTGACAGCATTTATGGATAAAATAGCAGTGCCTGCGAACTCAAATTTGAATACTTATGGTATATGTATTGAAAATAATGTAAAGGTTCAATGTGAAGCCATGGGTGGCGAAGAGTATGCTACGTACGACGAAAGAACAGATTCATGTAAGTTCACTGATAAATGGTACGAACAGAAATGTTCCGAAATTGGTGGGTATTATGAAAAGAATATTTGTTACTATGCGGAGTAAGAGATGAGAAATATATCATTAATTGCATTTTTGTTAATCGTATCATTTGTAAGCAATGGGTATGCTGGTGCGAAGGGAGATGGGGCTGCATTTGTGAACAAATGGGGGGTTGGTGCGATAACGAATTATGTATGTAAGTCTGTTGGTACCGATTATGGTATGAGTGGTGATAAACAACATACTAAGAATCATATAAAATGGCATACATATTTGAATGCCAATTGGGTTACAGGTGGATATGGTAAAGCACAGGTTTTTTATATCGCAACAGAAATGAAGGAAAAAGGTTATAAGTTTTGTAAATATTATCTGGGGGCTGATCGTACAAATTGTCACCATACTTCATGGACAGGATATTGGGAATTTAAAACGCCTGAATGTTTTTGGTTGTGCGAACCTGGATATTATGGTTCAGAGTGTGATGACAAGGAGCTTGCTATTGCTACTCACGACTTCGCTAAAGATAAGGCGCGTCTTGATACCATAACAGGTAAAAGCCATCATTATTTTGCACATAATGATTTTACTGGTAAAGGGAATACGGAAGATAATATTCCAATGTTTCATGCTAATTACAAACACGTTTGCAAATCTGGTTCTAAGAATGCAATGCAAGAAATGACTAAAGCTCAGG
>JAFOXU010000080.1 GCA_017425725.1 Alphaproteobacteria bacterium
AGACTAATTTGATGTATGATTTAGAAATGGATTCTTTGGAATTTTCTTTTGTTATAATTGATATAGAAAAACGTTTTAACATTCCTGCTTTGCCAATATGGGATATTGAAAGACGTACCATGACTGTGGAAAGATTGGCAAAAAAAGTCGAAAAAGCAATTATAACGCAACAAAGGCAAGGCGCAGCATTGCGATTAAAACAAAAGACGAAATGATAAAATTGCCACCGCTTAATGGTGTATTTTGCTGTTGACAATCACTATTTTTGGGCTAACATATTTATAACAAATAAAGAAGGCGCAAAATGAGTATTGAAAAAAAAAGTAAAAGATATTTTAATCGAAAAGTTCGCTGTCGTTCCTGATGACAATAAAACTCTTGTAGAAGACTTATATCTTGACAGCCTGGATCTCGTTGAATTGTTTATGGAATTAGAAATAAGATTCGCAATCTCTATTCCAGAAAATATGACAGAACAAATTTCTTTGATGACAGTTGCAGAATTGATTTATTATGTAAAATGTGAAACATCAGGAAATACATATATTCCAGAACAAAGAAACCTGGTAATAAATACCGCACCGGAAACTGAAATCACACCTGCAAAACAAACGCCCGCACAGAAAACATTTACAGGATTATATACGATTACAAACAATGGTAAGGTAAAGTGCGGTTTGACAGACAGACCATGCAAAAAAATAACACCAGACGAGATAACAAAGAATACAAAGTTACTGAATCTGTGTCGCAATCACAAATGCACAATCGAAAGAAACTTTCAACAGTTAAAACAAAACACAAAATAAAAATACCGCCAATTGGCGGTGTTTTTTTTATTTCTGTTCACCGATATAAATCCCCATATCATACGCCACATCCAGTAATGGATTATCTGGTGATACATATGCGTTTGATGTCATTAAATCTGGGATTTTTGGGTCGTGTACAATTTCGCCTGCATTAACAAATTCAGTTAAAGAAACAGTATGAACATCGCCATCAGACAGCACAGTCATTACATTTGTTTCGCCATTTTCAATTGCACCCAATGCACAATCTGCAAAACGTGTGGCCAAAATTCTGTCTGTCGCAGTTGTATCCCCTGCCCGTTGAGTATGTTCTGGGAACGCAGTTCTGTTCATAATACCAGCCGCAGTTAATTTGCGTGATATCATATCTGCAGGCTTGCCAGAATGGCCACGTAATGATATACCTTCGGAAACAATGATAATTCCATAATCTGTTGGTTGATTCTTTATATGTTCAACCAATGCGTTAACATCAAACTTTATTTCTGGGATTAATATCGCAGATGCGCCAACTGCAACCCCTGCATTTAATGCCAAATTACCACAGTCACGCCCCATGCTTTGTACAACAAACCAACGATGATGACTGCGTGCAGTCAGCATTAACTGGTCGCAATATGATGTCAATTGCTGAACCGCAGTATCAAAACCGATTGTTTTATCTGTTAATGGGATATCCATATCAATTGTCTTTGGAATACAGATTAACTGCAAATCACGATAAATTTCACGATTTGCCCATGCCAACGATATGCTGCCGTTACCGCCAACCAATATCAATGCATCCAGTTTTAATTCGGACAGCGATTTATATAACTGTTTGTTAAATGCCGCCGTTTTACCACGTTCAATTGCGGTTTCAAAATTGAGTGCATTTGCATGTCCATTATGCAAAAAACTGCCCGCAAGACGTGCGTTTTCAATTGGCAACATCAAATCATTTAGTTTTACAACTGCGGGGGGTGTAACACACAACCCGTCTGTACCATCCAAGATACCATAAACAATCCATTTACGCAGGGTTGCACCACGTGTTATACGTTGAATCACAGTGTTTAAACCACTGCAATCACCACCTGTTGTCATTATACCAATTCGTTTCATGATTTTTCCTTGTCTTTCTGCCTAATTATATCACAATTAAATTGACAAAGAAATATTATTTGCAATAATTTTTCCACATTTAATCGGAGATTTAACATGACTGCAAACAACAAACAAAATACAAGCAATACCAAGCGCTCAACAGACGATTTGATTGATAATGCAATTTCCAAACAAAACGACTGGTTGGAAAATCGTCGTGCATACACACGCAGTTTTTTAAAGAAATTTAATGCATTTACAGAAGAAAAACAGCAAACGAAAGATACAAAAAAAGACAACGAGAAATCTAAAGTATTAAAAAATTATTGGTTCCCTATTCTGTGCGCATTGATTGTTGTGTTTATCGCAATATGGGTTGCATTTATCCGTATTAACCATACACCTAAATTCGTATTGGTTCCCGAAGTACCTGTACAGGTTACAAAACCACGCAACGAAATCAAAGTGCCTGAATTTGACATTGTGCGTATTGAAAAAGATGGTGGCATCGTTATCGCTGGCCGTTGGTTGGCAAACAACACGATATCTGTAATGGTTAACGGTCGCATCATTGCAACACAAGAAACAAATCCATATGGAGAATTCGTATATGCACCACAACACAAATGGAATGCTGGCAATTATACAATCGTATTGGTCGGTGGCGAACCAGAAGTAAAATCATTCGAAAAAGTATTTGTTTATATTTCTGAAAATGGGCCAGAAAATTCTGTTTCGTTATTAATGACAAAAGACGGCAGCACATTATTACAAATGCCAACCGTATTAAACGACAATGATTTGACTGTATCTAAAATTGATTATTTAAGCACTGGTCGCATTGTTGTCACAGGTGACGGCATGCCAAGACTGCGTGTATCATTAAGTTTAAACAATGAATACATTGGTTTTGCACGTGTATCAGACCATAAACATTTTGGACTGGGCGCAGATGTTGGCGAATTAAAAACAGGCCAAGAATATTCTTTAACAATCCGTATGCATGATGGCGATGGTCGCACGGTCAGTTCTGTCACACAAAAATTTACCATGCCAGAAATGACTGGTGATGACGATACATACTATACAGTACGTCGTGGGGACTGCCTGTGGATTATTGCACGCAACTTTATGCGTCGTGGTATTTTATTCAGTATTATCGCAGACAGAAACAATATTAAAAACCCTGATTTAATTTATCCAAATCAATTGTTGCAGGTTCCAATCAACACAAAATAAGAATCTGTTATAAACAATAATAAAACAGGAAAACATTATGACACCCAGGTTTGATATTGCATTGACCGAACATGATTTACATTCCAGAACAAGTCCTGATGCATTTACACCATATAAAATGCTGGATATAGATGCACCAGAATACATGGCGTTGTCCGAAAATGATAAAAAAGCACTGAAACATTTGGTTCGTGCGTCCGATATCATAGATCGTGTGGCGTTAAGAATGGATCATCATTACAACATTCGATTTGAAAACTTTTTAACCCAAAAAATCAAGTTAGGGGATGAACGTGCAAATATGACAATGGGTTTGTTTTATGGCCAGCGTGGTATTTTTGGCCACGAACGAAATGGCAACACTGTTGCATTGGCATCCGGCGTGTCTCCCTGCCCTGGCCGTGGGTTTTATCCGAGCGATTTGTCCGTACCAGAATTTCATGATATTTTAATTGACATGTTGAATAATGGGCAAGAAGCACAGGTTAAAGAAATCTTAAACCAACGGACTGTTGTCCATCGTTATGGCGCAAAATTAGTGTCACAAGATTATACAATCGCATTTCAACAATATTTTCGTTCGGCGGCTGCTTGTTTGGAACTTGCTGCGCACTATGCATCAGATTGGAATTTTAAAGAGTATTTACGAATGCAATCTGCTGCATTGTCAAATAACGCGCCTTTGCTGGATTGTCGGGCCGATAAAAAATGGGCAACATTGCAAAGTGGCCCATTAGAATTTACGTTGGGCCGTGAATCTTATGATGATGCAATGACACCAACTGTATTAAACAATCCAAAATTAAAGTCTATGTTAGATGAACGTGGCATTGTACCGTATGCAAAAGACACACTGGGCACAACAGTTGGCATTATTGATAAAGCCGGAACTGATTATTTGTTAAAAATAAAAGATTTATTACCAATGCTGGCACAAAAAATGCCACGAAATTCTGAATACGAACAAAATATAACCAAAGACACCAAACAAACAATGGTGGACGTTGATATTGTTACTGTCAGTGGACACAATGCCGCATATCGTGGCGGAATATCGTTGGCATTTAATTTACCAAACGCTGATAAGTTGGCAGTGCAAACAGGTGGTGGGTACAGGACTGTTTATTTAAAACAAATGCGTCAGTCAAAATACGCAACCGCCCTGCCAGAAAAATTAAATGCATTATTGGCACCAGAATTTCATAAATATTTTTCAGTGTCTGCATTACACGACTTTACAATATTGCATGAAAATATGCATTCATTGGGACTCATGATTTCAGCAAATTTACTTATTCGGCTTA
>JAFOXU010000009.1 GCA_017425725.1 Alphaproteobacteria bacterium
CAAACGACCATAATCAGATTCAGTTAATTGATTTTTAAAAGTCTTATCTTCCAAAATTTGACGTGCCACCTTGGTTGAACCGGTACGAATCGCACGTTTAAAGTCGCCAATTTTTTTATCTGTCTTGCCAGAATATTTTTTTACAGTCCATGTTTCTGATTGCGCAGTATCAATCGATTCGGACCCACTTATCATATTCGGCACAGAAGCCTTGCGCACAGATGCCTTTTTTATTTTTGCCAATTTTTCCATACGTTTGGCCCCAGGCATATTATAATACTTGTCCATCCAAGCAGCAATTTCACGACCCCGTGTATGATATGTATCAGATATATATCTTTGATATAAAACTTCGTTCATTAACAAGTCATCTGCAATTTGTCCTTGGACATTTATCGCTGTATTTATTTTTTCTTTATCTTGCCAAACAAATATCTGTTGATACAAACTGGCATCAACATCTGTTAAAACCTGAGGCAAATCAACCGCCCACACAACATGCGGAATGAACAAAGCAATAAAAAAAGCAAATATTTTTTTCATCGTATCAGAACAGCGAAGTCTTTGGCAATTTACATACAATTGCATCTTCCTCATCTTCTGGTATTTTATCGATAATCTTTTAAAGTCCGATATACGTGAAAACTTACGATAAACAGAAACAAATCGTACAAACGCAATCGGATCTAAATTTAACAATGAATCGGACACCATTTGTCCAACCATCGCACTGGTAACCGTTTCATCTGGACTTTCTGTTTCCAAGCGACGATGAATTGAAGTGACTAATTTTTCAATCTGTTCATCGCCAACATCACGGTTACGGCATGCCAATTTAATACTGCGACGTAATTTTTCACGATCAAACGCTTCTAACTTACCACTGTTTTTGCGCACCATCAAGTCACGCATTTGAATACGTTCAACAGTTGTGAATTTTGCCCCACACTGTTCGCAAACACGACGACGACGAATAATCGCGTCTTCTATATCTGGACGTGAGTCTGTTACACGGCTATCAGTAGAATTACAATATGGGCATCTCATACCGATATAGGTTAGCAATCAAAACCAACATTGGCAAGTCATAAATTCAATCAAAAAAAATTGCTTTTTTATAAAAATCAAGTGCTTTATTTAATTTTTTTGCATACGCACCAAATTTTTATACCCAAAAATATGATAAAATGTATATCACAGGGGACAGCGGAGAGATGAAAAAATACCTGAATCAAATCTTACAAGGTGACTGTATCGAAATGATGCGTGGCATTCCAGACGCATCTGTTGATGCAGTGTTCGCAGATCCGCCATATAATTTACAACTGGGCGCAAAAACATTATATCGCCCCGAAGACCAAACAGCCGCACGTGCTGTACGTGATTCATGGGATTCGTTTGAATCATCTGAACAGTATGATGAATTCACACGCATGTGGTTGTCAGAATGCAAACGTGTTCTAAAACCAAATGGCGCCATGTGGACGATTGGCAGTTATCATAATATCTTCCGTGTTGGCACAATGTTGCAAGACATGGGCTTTTGGATTTTAAATGATATTGTATGGGTAAAAACAAATCCAATGCCTAACTTTCGTGGTACACGCTTTACAAACGCACATGAAACGTTAATCTGGGCAACACCAACCAAGAC
>JAFOXU010000103.1 GCA_017425725.1 Alphaproteobacteria bacterium
AGAATTTGCAACCACACCCGAACCATACGCCTTTATCAAGCCGTCATTATCCAAACGACCAACTGTCATTATATTTGAATAAAAACCAATCGTACCATTTTGTTCGACATCCATTAAACCAGAAACCAATAATGATGGCGATACACTTGAACTACCAAAAACAACAGATGCACCACCAGCAACAGTAACATTGTTTTCAACATTAATATTATTTGCCACCAACGTCAGACCATAACCATAATTGTTTGCATTAATATCATCTACTTCAATTTCATCTTGTGCCAACAGCGTAAATGCAGTCGATTTTATATTCAAATTTGCAGATGTATTATCAGTTCCACCCATTACAATATCACCATCAACATCAACAAAACTGCCAACAGAAACATTTGTTACAGAATTTGCAAAATTCAATGCGCCACCTGTAACCTGTATTGAATTTAAAACATCTACATTTTTGGCACTGGCCGCAATTGTAACATCTGCGCCACTGACCTGAACACCACCAAAAGACATAGGTGAACCGTTATAATCAGAACCAGTAATATTAACAGTACCACCAACACCACTTAACAGACCAGCGATTGAAATATTCTTGGAATTAATGTTCAGCGTACCCGCAGCATTCGTAACATCACCTGTAACCTCCACAGTTCCAGACGCATTTGTCGATGTTCCAATTGACATAATGCCACTGTTCGCAACAGATACCAAAGAAACACTTGGTGAACGTAACGTTAAATTACCAGCATTTGTAACCAATGCATTTGCTGTCAAATTTTCAGACGCAACCAGAATCGTATTCTTTGCACCTGCCAATACATACAACGCAGTATCCACACCACCAATTGTTTGTCCCGACAAAACAATATTTTTTGCCGATATATCCATCAAGTTTCCACCGTCAACAACATAATTTGCAGCAAAGGTCCCATTTACCACATCAATATCCATAACAGCGTTACTTGTTTCATTTGCAACAGTCGATGTTATCAAATCTCCACCTGTCACACTTAACTGAAAATTATTTATCTTATTTAATATTGAATTATTATCTCCTAAATCGATCTGTTGGGTTTGTAACGAAAAAGTGTTGTCCGATGACATACCCGTCAAATTCCAACCATTCTGTAAAACAGTCTTACCATTAACAACCGCATTAAAATTAGCTGTATTTACAAACGAATAACCACCTGCATCCACACCATTAACCGTCCACGATTGTAAATTCAGTAACGACAATGTACCTGAATCATTTTTCATCGTACCGCCAACTGTCAATGCAGTATCACGTATTATCATCGACGAACCAGAATTTTCCAAACTCTTATCCACATTCATCGCACCATTTGCACCAATCACCGCAGAACCAGTATTTTGTACCACACCAGAAACACTGATATCACCTGCGACAGATACATTTGTATTTCCACCGACAAGCAAACTTGCCATTGACAAATCGCCGCTGGTGTTACCACCATCGGTTGTCCCCAGTTTAGAAACATTTATATCAATATCACCATCTGCAGTAACAGCCCCAATATCAACACTGCCAACACTGCCCGTTTTAAACATACCACCAGCAGCAACAGTAACAGGCCCATTAATTTGAACATTATTTAAATTCAACAGATTCAAATTCGCATTTGACGCAACATCAACACCACCTGTATTAGTACCAACACCAACACTCAAAGACGCATCTGTAATATTTGTATCATCCACAGAACCAGACACTTCCAACGTCCAACCATCCAGCACCGACAGCAATGCCCCCACAGATACATCACGCACGGACGAAATCGTAAATGCCGAATTTGCACCTGCAGTATTCATCACATACAAATTACCACTTGTCTCAAAAGTATTGGTTGTCTGCCCAACAATCATAGAACCGGTAACATCAACACCACGAGGTTTAAGCCCCGTATCACCAATCACACTGCCCTGTGCGATTACAATCGTATCATTATCATTTATTGCACTCTGCCACTTATCCAAATCCGTATAAATAGTACCATTTGTTGAAACATCATCCACATCAAAACGCACAGTTTCTGCAACTGCGCCCATTGGGACAATACAGCACAACAAAGAAATTATCTTTTTTAGCATTTTTCTTCTTTTCT
>JAFOXU010000114.1 GCA_017425725.1 Alphaproteobacteria bacterium
AAAGATAACTACACAAAAAATTCTAAATTGTTGGAATTTTTGAAAAAAGCAGGCAACATCAAAACAGAAGATGGTGGTGTCGAAATTTTACAAAACCTTGAAATTGGCGAAAACGGTTCATACAATCGTTATGATGGCGCACAATCTTGGTCTTTGGAATCAAAGAAATTTGCAACTGCTGCATCATTTGCACGTAAAAAAGTTGCTGTTACAATGGTTGTAACTGGTTCTGAATTGATGGCGAACGAAGGTAAATCACGTATGATTGACTTGATCGCTGCTAAAATCAAAAACGGTGCAAAAACATTGCAAAATGGTTTGGCAACAGACGTTTATTCTGACGGTTCTGATGCATTACAAATTGGCGGTTTGCGTTATTTGGTTTCTGATACACCATCTAGCGGTTCTGTTGGTGGAATTGACCCATCTGACAGTGACAACACATGGTGGAGAAACTACAAAGGCACATGCACTTTGGCAACAGATAATATTCCAAACGTATTTAACACTGCAATCTTGAACTGCACACGTAACAGCGATGCACCAAAAGCAGTATTTGTTGACAATGCGTTCTACACAGCATACTTCAAAGCATTACAAGCAACACAACGTTTTGTAAGCACAGAAGGCAAAGGCGGATTTATGGAATTGTCCATCAACGGTTTGCCAATCTTCTGCGACCAAGGTATTGCTGCAACAACAATGGCTGGTGCAATCCCTGCAAACCACGCATATTTCTTGAACACTGATTACATCTATTTACGTCCACACGTAAGACGTAATCCTGCAAAGAAAGACCGTGTAAACAGCATCAACCAAGACTTGTATGCAGAAGCATGGTTGTGGGCTGGTAACATGACCACATCTGGACGTGCATTCCAAGGTGTAGTTGTAGGTGCTTAATAACATAACCCCGAGCAATCGGGGTTTAGTTTAATAAATAACGAATAGGAGTTAAAAATGTCTTTCACATCAATTAACTAAACAGAAGCCGTTTCTGCTGCTGAATTGCCAGCATACGGTGCAAAACCTGGTCAACACGATTGTTTCCCAGGCGGTATCGCAGTATTTGCTAAAAATACAAGCAGTTCTGCTGTAAGTGCAGGAACAGTATATATCACACCTGCTGGTGCATTGGCTGCTGCTTCATCTGCTGGTTATTTAACAGGAACAACATTGGCTGATTGTCCTGCTGGTGCAGGTATCTATGCTGTTGTTGAAGGTTTAGTTCCAGCATCTTCACCAGTATTTGTAGAATACACAGTTGTTGCTGCGTAATACTGTTAGCATGATAAGACGGTTTGCCCGTTCCGTGATTAAAAACGGGCAACATAATCAAAAACAAACACCCATAAACAACCACATCAACGAAACAGATAGTGCGGTTATTTATGGGCTTTTTTATTTTATAAGGGTAAAAAAATGACAGTAAAAGATATGATAGACACGATTTTATCACGTGAAGGGTTGTTCAAAAACATACCAAACCCATTTGCAACCACAGATTTAATCGTGCAAGAAAACGTTAGAATCTTAAACGAACTGATAGACGATATTATATTGAGAAACAGTTTATCAGATTTGTTAAAAGAGTGCCAATTTACAACATATTTGCCATGGACAAGCGGTAAAACATATGAGGTTAATGAGGTTGTTTATAGCGGAAAATATCGCTATAAATGCCTTGTTGCAGGCACAGCAGCAAACGACCCAAAGGCATTAAACTTAACACCAGGAAATCAAGGCACAGGTGCTGACAGTATTACATGGGCATGTTTGGGTGATTGGAATCAATACCCATTTGCAGATTTGGCTGACGATTGCGCTGGCATAGACACAGGCACAATGGTTAATTTGAATCAAAGAGTGCCAATGCAGGCTATAAACATGCACCAGTGGCAAGTTATGAAAGCATCGTCTGTGGCGGTTGGAACAACAGGTATATTCTGCATCCGTGAAAAATCTATTTACATATTCCCAGGATTAGCAGACGGCACACCTATTAACTTTTTATATTACACAAATTTGCCAGTAATTGCGACAGATGGCGAACGTAAAGCAAAATTCACAGTAAGCACTGACACAACGATAATCCCAGAACAAATACTTATGTTGGGAACTATATATCGTTATTTGAAAGATAAAGATATTGGTAACTGGTCAGAAGTAGAACAGGAATTTTATAACACTTTGAAAGATTACGAATCTCGTGGACAAGCACCGCAACAAATTGATTTGGCTGGTGGTGCATTACAAAACGCAAGAAACTTATCGGATGGAAATTGGTATGTCGGATAGAATAACAATACCTTTGTATAAAGTGGGTTGGTCAAGCGAAGCCCCACTGGCTGACAATGGTGCAGGACATTTATTGGCGTGCAAAAATTATATTATCAAGCAAAACTTGATAGAATCACGCAAAGGGTATTTTAATGTGCCAATGATAGACAATGGCAACCCTATTGTCTTTTCACAGCCAATTCGCACAATAATACCTATTCAAGAATACAATATGCTGATTGTTTGCAGTAATGAAACAATCTATGTATTTGAAAAGATTGACGGTGTATATACATGCGTAAAATCAAAAAGCGGATTGTCCAGCAGTGATTGGCGGTGGACATATATGAACCACCAAATCATTATGGTTAATGGTTTAGACGATGCACAACAGATATACGTCACAGATTATGGTCTTGTTACACAAGACGTTAAAATACAATCTTGGAACGTTACAGATGCACCAAGCAAAAAATTTGATTGGATTGCAACATTAAATGCACAGATTGCTGCTGGTTATGGCAACGATTTATCTGCATGGTATTTGCCTGTTGGTTATGTTCAGGGTGCAATGAAAGAATTTGATATCGGTGCATCCGCAGGAACACCAAAGAAAGGCGGAAGCATTATTGCTGCATTTAATATCAGCCGTGATTCTGGGTTGTCGTTAAACGCATATATGGGCTTTTTAACAAACCAGGGTGAAGCGATAGTTTATAGCGGTAATGACTTTGACGATGCTGATAATATTGCGTTCAATGGTGTTTATCAAACAGGTTATCCTTTGGGCAAGAACCCTTGTATAAACTGGTCTGGCGATTTAATTATAATGACCACAAAGGGATTTATATCAGCGCACAGTATATTTGCAAACGGTGAAAACCAAAACGCACAGTATATCTTTTCACAACAGATAAATACATGGTGTTTGGAACAAGCCAATTTGTTTGGTCAAGAACAAGGCTTTATGGGTTTGGTTGTTCCAGGCGAAGACATGGTATTGTTTAATATACCACAAGGCGGTTCAGAGTTTGTTCAGGCAGTTATGAATATAACGTCTGGTAAATGGTCAATGTTCACGAACATAAACGCATATACAATGTGCGTGGCAGACGGTAAATTATTGTTTGGTATGGCAGATGGTGTATATGAATATGGCACACATGAATCAGATACAAACTTTATACCGTTGGAAATTTGGACATCGTATAACGCATGTGGTTCAAGTTTATTAAAAAGAATCAATTTTGTTCAGGTTCGCCATGCAGCAACAGAAAAAATTAACTTAAACCTGGAAATATACAAAGATTTTGAAACCCAAGCATATTATAACACGGTTGATATAAGCGAAATACCTGAAACGATTGGCGAAACAGGTTTTATATGGTCTGACGATGAAAATCCAAATGACCCAACACCTGGAACAGCACAATGGGGTGACGAATATTGGGCTGGCGGTTATGCAGGTATGGTTGCCAACACCGAAACATATTCAATGTCGGGGTTAGGACATAATTTCAGTGTAAGAATCAGAGCAAATGTAAATAACGTCAAACACCAAATGGTTGATTTGATGTTGTTATTTAATGCAAGCAGAACAGCAATTTAATAAAAGGAAAAAGAAATGGGTGTAATAACATTACCGTATTCAATGGAACAAGACCGTTTGAATCAAATAAAAGCGAACAGTGTTCATGTTGATGCGAATTTTGATGCTTTATTAAACGCAACCAATAACAAATTGGAAAAAGACGGTTCTATAATACCGACAGCCGATTTGTCTATGGGTTCACATAGAATAACCAATTTGGGTGCTGCTGCCGCTGATGGTGATGCGGTAAGCCAGGGTTGGGTAAATGATAAATTAGCATCAAAAGCAAATTTAGCGTCACCGACATTTACAGGCGAACCAAAAGCACCAACACCAACAACGGGTGACGATAGCACAAAAATAGCAACCACGGCATTTGTTAATACAGTGGTCGGTCTTAATGTTCCAACAGGTGTAATATTGCCATTTGGTGGCACAACAGCACCAACAGGATTTTTAATTTGCGATGGCTCTGCAATATCAAGAACATCGTATGCAGATTTATTTGCGGTAATTGGCACTACTTATGGTTCTGGTGATGGAAGCACGACATTTAATTTGCCTGATGCAACGATTCCTTTGAAGATCGCAACAAGTGTTGGTGTTAAAGGTAATGGAATGACATTGGGTCTTACAAATGGCACTAATACTGGCGGTTGGTATCCAAATAGTTCCACCTATGGAGATGTATATTATAACGCATATGGTCTAAGTGTAGGCATTGGAAATTTGGGTGATTATACTCATAGTCTTAACGGTAAGACTGTTGGTATTACAACAGACGCATCAAAATCTGGTATGGTTGCTGATTTATCAAATATTGTTACATCAACCGCACAAGCAATTATCAAGTATTAAGGAGTAAAATATGGCAGATTTATCTATATTTTATTTGTATGACAAAGAAACAAAAAAATATACAGAAACAAGACACGCACAAATTGACCCTGTTGAAACAGAAAAAGCAGGAAAAACTATTTATTGTGGCTTGCCACAGGATGCAACATACGAACCTGTATTAGAACCAAAAGACGGCTTTGATGTTATTTGGAACGGTTCTGCATGGGAATATCGTGAAATACCAAAACCAGAACCTGAACCAGAACCAACACCAGAAGATATTAAACGCAGAAAAATTGCGGAATTAAAAGCGCAGTTGGATTCAACAGATTACAAAATAATTAAATGCAGTGAATATTCATTGGCTGGTATTGAACTGCCATATGATATTGCTGCATTACACGCAGAAAGACAGGTTTTAAGAGATAAAATTAACGAATTGGAAGGGTAATAAACCATGGCACAAAAAAAGCAAGAGTATTGGCAGAAACAGTTAGAAACTGCCTATGCGAATCCAAAGTATAAGCAATGGATTAAAACGTCAAAGAATATTGCTAGACGTTATCGCAACCAAGCATTTTTATCAGATAATACACGCAAAAAAGCCGATTTGGATGGTGATTGCAAGGGATACAACTTGCTTTATCGTAATGTGTCCGTTCGTTTGCCATTTATCTTGCCTTATATTCCAAAAGTTCAGATAGACCGCACAAACAGAGATAATGACCAGGTTGCTCGTGTTGCATCTATGATATTGGAACGCACCACAGCAAAACTTATAGATTGCCCACAATTCAAACGTGCGTTTTCTTATGTTAAACTTGATGCTGAATTGTCTAACTTTGGTGTTGTTTGGGTATCGTATGCACCATTTTATACACAAGATGGTTTCTTAAAAGAAGATGTTACATTTGACTATGTAAGCCATGAAGATTTTATATGGCAGAAATCAAAACATTGGGATGATTGCGGTTGGGTTGCAAGACGTAAACGCATGACAGAAGAAGATGTTAAAAAGCAATTCCCAGGCTTGCGTTTACCAGACGATTTAACAGACGATGAAATGGATGAAATCGAAGCATCTGGTTTGATTGACGAAAAAGACCGTGAAGATAAAACTGTTTCTGTATATGAAATATGGGATAAATGGGATCGTAAAGTTTATATATTCCACCCAACATATAAAAAGATATTGGCAACATACGATTACCCGTATGATATTGAGTTCCCGTGTGCAAGACCATTGTCTTATGACGAATTTACAGACAGCACAGTTCCAGTAAGCCGTCACGCACAATATTTAGCACAGTATGAAGCGGTTGATGATATTAACAAGAAAATCACCCAGATTAAAAATGCTTTGCGTGTTGCTGGTGGTTATGATGCAAGCATACCTGATTTTGGTAAGATATTTGATGCAGATAACGACAACAGTTTAATTGGCTTGAAAAACACCGAAAAATTAAACGGTAAGCCACTTGAATCAGTTGTATGGATGTTGCCACAGGACAATGTTGTTGCTGCGCTGGAACGTCTTAAAACAGTTCGTGACGAATACATCAACGACATACAGAAAGGTTTGGGTATTTACGATGTGCTTGAAGGGGAAACCCAAAAGCAAGATGCCTATGGCACAAACCGTTTGAAAGGTTCTTTTGGAACAATGCGTTTGCAAGATGACCAAAAAGATGCGATATACTTTGTGCAAGATACTATCCGCATTGCGTGCGATATTATCTGTCAAACATTTGAACCAGTGTCTTTGTTGGCATACAGCACCATAGAATACGCAGAACAAGACCCAGAGTTAATTATTAAGGCATTGGATTTATTGCACACAGACCGCCT
This sequence comes from Alphaproteobacteria bacterium, assembly GCA_017425725.1. Lineage (GTDB taxonomy): Bacteria > Pseudomonadota > Alphaproteobacteria > Rs-D84 > Rs-D84 > Enterousia. The sequence goes on from JAFOXU010000114.1 coordinate 6,560, forward strand.
TAAAAATACTCGTTTGTCTATATCTTTGGAAGATGTCCGTTCATATTACGACAGTGATTATAAAGCAAATATCAGCGAATTATGGACAAATGTATTTAACCAGTTGACGGCAGTATCAGGCATGGTGCAACAGATACCTGAAATGGCAATAATTGCAAAGCCTGCGATTATGTCAATGATACGTGGCTATAAGGTTGGTGCATTTGTTGAACAAGAAATGGAAAAAGCGATTGACAATGCGATTGCTGCCTACCAGGAACGCATGGCACAACCACAACAGCCAACACCTGATATGATTAAGGCACAAAACGAACAAGCCAAGATTCAATTAGATTCACAAAAATTACAATTAGAAGCGCAAAAGACGGGTGCAGAATTGCAAAACACCCAGATGAAAGATGCAACAGCATTACAGTTAGAAAATAAACGTGCTGATGCAGAAATTGCCAAGATTGTAAGTGACACAGAAATTAACAAAGCAAAAGTCAGCATTATGAAACAGGATGCAGAACGTAAAGAACGTGAATTAGATGCCGAAATAGAATTGGCATTGTTCTCTGCCTTGCACCCAGAACAAAACGTTGACACCAATTTAGGAAGCATAGCATAAGGGGTAAAAAAATGGGAAGCACACCATCAGCACCAGTATATAATAAAGATGCGGACATCGCAGAACAAACAAGATTAAACCAAGCGGCAGGTTTGCAACAATATGCAAATGTGTCAAGTCCTTTGGGTGGATATAGTGTATCTGTTGACCCAACGACAGGTCAAATGACAATAAATAAAACATTGTCAGAAAACAGCAAATTAGCACAACAACAGCAATTAAAAGCCTTGGGTTCTTATACTGGTGACCCAACGCAAGCAGCAAATGCTTATTACAATGCACAGATGTCGTATTTACAGCCACAGTTAGACAGACAGGTTGAACGTGCCGAAAGTTCATTAACCAATCGTGGTTTGCCTTTGGGTTCAAATGCTTGGAACAATTACATGGGTGACATATACGATATACAAAATCGCACATTGTCTGCATTGAGTGACGAAGCATTGTTAAAAGGACAAAATTACCAAAGCAATATCTTGAATCAAGCAGCAATGTTGGGCGGTCAAGTAATAGATCCAACAATAGTTGCTGGTCAAGCAGGTGCAGGTTTAGAAAACACATACGGAAAACAGTTCCAAAACGAACAAGATCGTTATAAGACAGCGGTTGCACAAAAAAATGCAAACAGTCAAATGATGGGCGCACTTGGTAGCATTGGCGGTGCGGCATTAGGTTCAGTTATTCCTGGTGTTGGAACAGCATTAGGTGCATCGCTTGGTGGTGCATTAGGTGGTGCATTAAGTTAATACGGCATAATTAAGGAGTAAAACATGACACCAGTTCAAGAATTACAGTTGAGAAACGCATTGAATCCAATGACACCATCAACAACCACACAGCGCACACAATACGAACCAGATAAATTGCAGGCATTAAAAGCAGCATTGGCATCCCCAAGACAAACAATGTCTGGCACGGAAGCATTTGCTAATGCTTTGGCACAATACCCAGAAGCACGCAGTTTTACAGGTGGCTTTGGTGAAGAAATAATAAACCCATGGGCGGTTGGATTATCGTCATTGGCACGTGGTTTTGGTAGTGCATACGGAGCAAAAACGGCAGATGAACGTGCAGTAGCGAATCAAGCCCGTGAAGATGCGATTAAAGCGGCAGAATTGGACAACGAAGCAGCAAAGAAAGTTATTACAGACCAGGTTAAATATGACGAACGTGCTGCTGAAAAACAAGAAGCAAAAATCAAACAAGCCCAACAAGAAGCGTTACAAAAAGATGCCGCATTGAGTGCTTTACATAACCTAGATGAATTAGCAAAAAGTGGTTCTATAACAGCATTAAATAAATCAACAGATAATTGGGCATTAAGTAAAGAATCATCAAGAAATATTGGAAAACGTGAACAAGCATTGTCTGCTTTAATTCCTTTAACGAATGCTGTTGCAAAGGCGTCTGGTGGTTCTGGTATTAACACTTTGGGTGAAATGATGGCTTATGTTGGTTTGCCAGAAAATGCAACATCTGCACAAATTAAAGGTGCTTTGCCGGGAATTGTTAAAAAATTAGGTTTGGAAGAAGATTATTATCAAATGAGTCCAGTATCAAATACAAATAACGGAATGGCTTTTTAATAAAAAAGGACAACAAATGAGTGTGTTTTTAACAAATAATGAATTACAAGCATTTGCTAAAAACGGTATTA
>JAFOXU010000046.1 GCA_017425725.1 Alphaproteobacteria bacterium
AAAACCAGATTTAATACAGTCAACACCGCCCCAAGACGTAACGCAGGACGCGCAATTTGACGTGGCGACAGACCAGATGCAGCCATGACCGTTATTTCATTGTCCGCTATCATTTTATTGTAAACAAAGATAACCGCAATAAAACAAACAAAGGGGACAATAATTGATGCAATAAACGGAATCATTAACGCAGTAAGCCCCAAAAAACTGCCAAGGTCAATGCCGTATTTCAACAAAAACTTCATCATGGACATAATTTGCATCATCCACGCAAGCCCCGTCAAAACCAGCAGCAGCATTATAAAAATCGCCACCAATTGTCGTAAAAAATATCTGTTTAAAATCCTCATGCTATGCAGTATAAAGTATAAGTTGCGCGTTTTCAAGACACAAAAAAGCCCCCATTCTTTCGGGGGCTTGGATTTTACAATTGGGCGCGAACTTCTTCGACCTCGTAACATTCAACACGGTCGCCTTCTTTCAAGTCGTTATACTTATCAAAAGACATACCGAATTCAACGCCACCAGATACTTCTTTTACTTCGTTCTTTTCACGGCGCAGTTGCCCAATCTTGCCATCGTAGATAACAACATTGTTACGCAACAGGCGAACAAACGCATCTTTCTTAATCGTACCTTCGGTCATGCGACAACCTGCAACACGAACGCCTTTGCCAACTGTAAACAGTGCAATAACGTCTGCATATCCGATAAAGGTTTCACGTTTTTCTGGTGCTAATTTACCAGACAATATTTCTTTGATTTCGTCTGTGATGCGATATACAACGCTGTGATATCTGATGTCGACACCGTTTGAACGTGCCATGTCACGCACAACAGAATCTGCACGCACGTTAAATGCTATAATCACAGCCCCAGATGCGGTTGCCAGACGAATATCACCTTCGGTAATTTGACCAACACCAGATGACAGTATTTCAACGCCAACCTTGTCTGTGTTAATATCTTTAACCATATCTGAAATTGCTTCGACTGAACCTTGTACGTCTGCACGCAAGATGATTGGCAAGATAAGTTTCTTGTTATCATCACGCTTTGCAAACAATTCTTCCAGACTGGAACGTTTAACAGCATTTGCCTTGTCTTTAATCTTTTGTGCACGGTATGCTGCGACTTCACGTGTTTGTGCCTCTGTTTCCATAACACGCAGTTCATCGCCTGCACCTGGGACCGTATTCAAACCCAATACCACCGCTGGCTGACCAGGGCGTACAGATTTAACACGTTCGCCACTTGAATTAATCAGTCCACGAACACGACCAAATGTTTCGCCAACAACGAATACATCACCGATTTTTAATGTGCCTTGACGCATTAGTACAGTTGCAACAGCGCCCAAGCCTTTTTCTTGTTTGGCTTCGACCACGTATGCAACAGCTGGCATTTCTGCATCTGCTTTTAATTCCATCATTTCTGCCTGTAACAAAATGGCTTCTTCCAGTTTGTCCAAACCAATTTTCTTGGTTGCAGAAATTTCAACGCATTGAACATCGCCACCCATTTCTTCAACTTGGACTTCTTGTTGTAACAAGTCTGTTTTGACACGCAGTGCATTTGCTTCTGGCAAGTCAATTTTATTGATAGCAACGATAAATGGTACATTTGCAGCACGAATGTGGTTAATTGCTTCGATTGTCTGTGGCATGATTGAATCATTTGCCGCCACAACCAATACAACGATATCTGCCATTTGTGCGCCACGTGCACGCATTGCTGTAAATGTTTCGTGCCCTGGTGTATCCAAGAAAGTAATCATTGCGCCAGATTTTGTTTTAACTTCATACGAAGATACATGTTGTGTAATACCACCGGCTTCGCCTGCGGCAACATTTGCATTGCGGAATGCGTCCAGCAAAGATGTTTTACCATGGTCAACGTGTCCCACCACTGTTACAACAGGTGCACGTGGTGTCATGTTTTCAGGATTTGGTTCACGTTCCAGAATTTCTGCATATGGTTTTGCATCAACACGTTTTACTGTTGCGCCAAATTCGCCTGCGATTAATTCTGCTGTATCGGCATCAATCGACTGATTTACAGATACCATCATACCCATTTCCATCAGTTTTTTGATAACATTACCAACTTTTTCAGCCATCGCAGCGGCCAAATCTTTGACTGTGATTGTATCGCCCAGTGTTACAACATGTTCAACCTTTTGTGGGGCAGAAAATACTGCACGTGCTTTTTCACGAAAACGTTTCAGCGATGCTTCGGATCTGCGACGATTTGCGCCACGCAGACCGATTTCATCATCGTCTTCGCCATCACCCATAACGATATCACGCAGATGGATTTTTCCAGACTTTTTAAAATCTTTCTTTGAATTATTAAATCTGGAACCACGTTCTTCGTCGTCGTTATCACGGTTTTTGCGATTTGCACCGGCCACAGCATTGTTTGTAAATACTTTTGGTTGTTGTGCGTGTTTTTGACGTACAGGCTGTGTATTATCTTCGCCAGATTCTGTGTCTGTATTTGTATTTTCACGTGCTGCCAACTGTGATTTTACCTGTTGGTATTCACGGTTTTCACGTTCGATTTCTGCGGCACGTGCGGCACGTGCTGCTTCTTCTTCGGCTTCACGTTTTTTACGTTCTTCTTCACGTGCCTTGGCGGCTGCCAACACTGCACGCAGTTTTTCATCTGCGGCATTTTTTGGTGCCACAGGTGTATTTGGTTCATCACGCAGTTCTTTGCTGCCTGGGGCAACAACACGGCGGCGGCGTTCTACGAACACCGCATCGCCTTTTTTGCTGCGAACTGCATCAGTTGTTACAGATTTTCCAAGTGTCAATGTTGCCATATGTGCCACCTTGTGTTAGTTTTATATTTTTATTCTTCTACTTCGTCTTGTTCAATATTGTATGCGATTTCACGTGCTTTCATAATTACACGACCTGCCAAGCGGTTCGAGAATGTATCTTCGCCCAATATTTCGATTAATTCATCTGTTGCCAAGTCTGCCAAATCAGCCAATGACTTGATACCAGCCTGACCCAGTCGCATAATGATTGGGCGTTTGATAAATGTAAAGTTCAGCAAGTCATCAGACATACCGATTTTATGACCTTCTTCGAAATAATTTTGTTCGATTCTTTCCAGATAGTCTTTTGCACGTTTTTGCAATTCGGCTGCCAGTTCTGGGTTAAATCCTTCGATTTCTTCCAGTTCTGCGATATCGACGAATGCGATTTCTTCGATTGTGCGGAAACCCTCTGTGATTAACAGTTGTGCAATCATTTCATCAACATCCAATGCACCGATGAACAGTTCTGTTTTTTCTTTGAATTCTTTTGCACGTTTTTCTTGTTCTTCTGTTTCGTTCATAACATCAATGTTCCAGCCAGTTAATTGTGATGCCAGGCGAACATTTTGTCCACGACGACCGATTGCTAACGATTGTTGGTCTTCGTTAACAACGACTGCGGCTGTACGTGTATCTTCGTCAACGATGATTTTTGCGACCTTGGCAGGTTGCATTGCGTTAACGATAAATACAGCAGGGTCTTCGGAATACAAGATAACGTCAATTTTTTCGCCATGACATTCGTTAATAACAGGTTGTATACGTGTACCCTTGATACCAACAGTCATACCTACTGCATCAATTGATGGGTCTTGTGTTTCTACAGCGATTTTTGCATGTGAACCTGGGGCACGTGCCACAGATTTGATTTTAATAATGCCTTCGTAAATTTCAGGAACTTCTTGGACGAACAGTTTTTCCATAAACATTGGATGTGTACGTGTCAAGAAAATCTGTGGACCTGTATTAGAGCGAACAACATCCATAATCAACGCACGAACACGGTCACCCACAGCCAACTTTTCACCAGGGATTAATTCTGTGCCTTTGATATAACCTTCTGCTTTACCATTGATATCAACGAATACGCTGCCAAATTCGATACGTTTTACAACGCCACTAACGATATCACCAATTGTATCTTTAAATTCTTCGAATTGGCGACCTTTTTCTGCATCACGAACACGTGCAGTCATCATTTGTTTTGCTGTTTGGAATGCCATACGGCCGAATTCTGGTTCTGGCAGTGCATCTTCGACGACATCGCCAACGGATGGATCTTTTGCATATTTTTTTGCCTGTGCCACAGTCAGCATTGTATTTGGATCGTATTCTTCGCCTGCGGATTCGACAGATTCAATAACATCGAACAAGCGCTTTACATAGATTGCGCCATTTTTACGATCGATATTTGCGATGATATTAAATTCTTCGCCATATTTATGTTTTGCGATTTTTGCGATTGCCGCTTCCAGTGATTCAATAACTATTTCACGATCGATTTGTTTTTCCTGGGCCAAAGAATCAATAGCCAACAACAAATCTTGACGAGGCATAGATACAAAAGACATTTGTTTACTCCTTTGTGTTTTTCAGATGTCTTATTGAAAGAGCGGGGTTTCTTCAACCCCGCCCTTAAAAAATTATTTAAGAACAGTACATATTATATACACGAATCGTTAAAATACAAGGAAAAAATAAAAGTGTGGCGTTATACTTTTTTTTGATTTATAATTCTGGCGCTATGATGAAATTTATACAGAACTTGTTTATGCCAGCGGCAAGCAAAACAACAGCTGGTGCATTGGCGGCCAAATTTGGTCTGGAATTACGTGGTGATGCGAACGCACCTGTTCGTGGTGTTGCGCCTATTGCAGATGCACGTGCCGGTCAATTGGCGTTCTATTCCACAGAACAAAACAGTAATGCGTTCAAGATTTTACCAATATCTGTACTGGAAAACACACGTGCAACTGTGATTTTGGTTCAGCCAGAAATGGCGAAACATGCCCCCAGTGGCACAACACTGTTAATCACAGACAGTCCACGTGGCAATATTGTCAAAATTTTGGGTGAAATTTATCGTGAAAGACCGCGCTTTGGCATCAGTAAACATGCCTTTATTGAACGTGGTGTGTTTTTTCGTAAAAAGCGCACAAACTATGTCGGGCAATTTGTAACAATTGAACGTGGCGCATCGATTGAGCCGGGGGTAAAGATTTATCCTGGTGCATACATTGGTCGTGGTGTTGTGCTGGGGCGTAATACCATTGTACACAGTGGGGCGCATATTGAAAATGCCACCATTGGTGCAGATAGTGTTATAAATGCAAATGCTGTTATTGGCAAAGATGGGTTTGGTTACACACGTCAAAATGGTAAAAATGTATTTATACCGCATGTTGGTCGTGTTGTAATTGGCGAACGTGTATCGATTGGTGCAAACACATGCGTTGACCGTGGTGCGATGACAGATACAACAATTGGTAATGGCACCAAGATTGACAACCTGTGTCAGATTGCACACGGTGTTGTAATTGGTTCTGAATGTTTCTTGGCCAGTGGTACTGGATTGGCCGGCGGTGTTGTAATTGGCGATCGTGCATTGTTGGGCGGTCATGTTGGGGTTTCCAATGGGGTCAAGATAGGGAATGATGCATCAATTGGTGCAAACAGTGGTGTATTCCGTAACGTTCCAGATGGGGAAAGTTATATGGGATACCCGGCAGGCCCAGGTACAGAATTTATGCGTCATTATGCATGGTTACGTAAAAATTCAAAGAAATAGTGGTGAAACATGATTGCAGATATAAAAGAAATTGAAAAAGTTATTCCACATCGTGGCGATATGCGCATGGTGGATGAAATACGCGAATATTCTGATACCAGTGCGGTTGGTGTTAAATATGTTCGTGATGATGAATTTTGGTGTGCCGGACATTTTCCCGGCAATCCAATTATGCCTGGGGTATTACAGGTCGAAGCATTGGCGCAAACTGCATGCTTTGTTGCGTTTAAACGTTTTACTGACGAAGAACGTCGTGACATGTTGGGGTATTTTACCACAATGGAAAAGATTAAGTTTTCACACATGGTACACCCAGGCGATAAATTGGAATTGCATGTTGAATTATTGATGAGTAAGATGAGCATGTACAAATTCCACGGTATTGCGATGGTGGCTGGTAAAAAGGTTGCAGAATCAACATTTACCGCAGTGATACAAAAGGTTGTAAAATAAAAATCCCCAAAATGGGGATTTTTTTTATTCTCCCTTGTCATTCTGGGAGGGTTTTCCCTTGCTAACCCATCAGGGTATTCTGTGTACAAAAAGCAATAAATTCCCGTGAAGATAGGAATGACGAGAAAAGAAAAATCGTCGTCATGCCTACGCAGGTGGATATTCAGTGTTTTCCCTTTGTCACACCTATCGAAGGCAGGAATAGGATCTTTAATTTTTTTCTGTGTTGTACAACGGTGGGGTGTTGGCTCGTTTCGCTTTGTGATGGAATAAAAAAATCCCCCATTTGGGGGATGTGTTATTTTTCCATAGTGCCGCCACCGCCCATATACCCAGGGGATATGGATGCGCATGCTGTTGCTAACATACTTGTCGTAATGCATTCAGCATTGCATGACAGTGTAATTACGCCGTTAACCAACTTGGTGCCCGCAGGAATAAAGTTGTTGCCTGAATTTTCTGCCACACAAACAAGTTCTGTCTGTGGTTCTGATGAAGAACTGGTGTCTGTTACTTCTTTGTATTTATCATAGCACCAATATCTAGTACCGTTTGAACCACCAACCGTTTTACAATAATTACCACTCGGGGCTGTAATTTGTGATTCCTTAGGTAACATAAACTTCACAGATGGGTTGTATACCGCATTATCAAAGTTTTGGCCATAAAGTTTGTCTTTGTCAAATCCTAATGACAAACCGTTAAAATCAAATACCAACGATTTGATTTCTGTTGGGTTTTGTATTGCATATACCCATTGTTTTACGTTTTCTGGTGTTGGGTTTGCAGTACTGTCACCATTTACAGACATACATGTAACAATTTGTGATTTACACGCATTGATTGCATAGTTTGCCTGGGCGGTATAGTTATTTGAACTTAAACAAGAATTAACATCAGATATACAATTTTCTGCATAACTGTTGATAATTTCATCTTGTGCAACCTTGATCTGTGTCAATGTACGTTGCAGATATTCACGAATAACCTGGTTGTCATGTTTGTACTTTTTCTTGTCGTATGTATAATTCTGACATTTGTTCAGTACGGATGAACACATACCATACGCCTTGTTATCTTTGATATAACCGATTTTATATTGCAAGTATGGTATTAATGTTTCGCTGGTTTCTGTGACTTCCTTGTCTTGTATATGTGCGCTGATATAGTCAATCAAGCTGCCGTCTGCGGTCCATGCGTTATTCTTGGTGCCATAACCCCATGTTGCATACAAACCATCTGTACACCAACGGGACAACCTGCGCCTCATCAATTCCTTGAAGAAACTTCGCGATACGGGCAATTCCGTGATTGTGGTGGAAC
>JAFOXU010000142.1 GCA_017425725.1 Alphaproteobacteria bacterium
ACGTTTGATGGGTTTGCGTTTTGATAGCCCTGCTGTCAAAGAAATTGCAGCACGTGTACCATACAAAATCGTCGCTGGCGAAAATGGTGATGCATGGGTTGAAATGGATGGTAAAAAATATGCGCCATCACAAATTTCTGCGATGATATTGGCAAAATTAAAGAAAGATGCAGAAAGTTACCTGGGCGAAACAGTAACTGATGCCGTTATTACAGTGCCTGCATACTTTAACGATTCTCAACGTCAGGCAACAAAAGACGCTGGCCGTATTGCTGGTTTGAACGTTTTACGCATTGTTAACGAACCAACTGCCGCTGCGTTGGCATATGGTTTAGACAAAGGTAAAGATGGAATAATAGCTGTATACGACCTTGGTGGCGGTACATTTGACGTATCCATCTTGGAAATCGTTGATGGCGTATTCGAAGTAAAATCAACAAATGGTGATACTGCGTTGGGTGGCTCAGACTTTGACGCACGTATCTTGGAACACTTGATGGCCGAATTTAAGGCACAGTCAGGTATTGATTTGTCTAATGACAAACTGGCTTTGCAACGCTTGAAAGAAGCAGCAGAAAAGGCAAAAATCGAATTGTCATCTAAGACATCAACTGATATTAACTTGCCATATCTGACAGCAGATGCAACTGGGCCAAAGCACTTTAATACGACATTATCACGTGCAAAATTAGAATCGTTGGTTGCAGACTTGATTGAACGCACAATTGAACCTTGTAAAAAAGCACTGAAAGATGCCGGTTTGGACAAATCACAGATTAACGAAGTTATCTTGGTTGGTGGACAAACACGTATGCCAAAGGTTGCAGAAACAGTAAAAGAATTCTTTGGTCGTGAACCACACAAGGGTGTTAATCCAGACGAAGTTGTCGGTATGGGTGCCGCAATCCAAGGTGGCGTATTAAAAGGCGATGTAAAAGATGTTTTATTGCTGGACGTTACACCATTATCACTGGGTATCGAAACATTGGGTGGTGTATTTACACGTCTGATTGACCGCAATACAACCATCCCAACAAAAAAATCACAGGTTTTCAGTACAGCCGAAGACAATCAATCTGCTGTTACAATCCGTGTATTCCAAGGCGAACGTGATATGGCAGCAGATAATAAACTGTTGGGTCAATTTAACTTGGAAGGTATTGCACCTGCCCCACGTGGTATGCCACAAATTGAAGTATCATTTGATATTGATGCAAACGGTATCGTTCATGTATCTGCAAAAGATAAAGGCACAGGCAAAGAACAGGCGATTTCAATCAAATCTGATGGTGGTCTGTCCGAAGACGAAATCAAACGTATGGTTGACGAAGCCGCTGCGAATGCCGAAGCAGATAAACTGAAACGTGAATTGGCCGAGGCAAAAAACACCGCTGAAACAGCAATATTCAGTATTGAAAAGTCATTAAAAGAACATGGCGATAAAATCAGCGAAGATGAAAAGAAGTCTATCGAAGAAGCAAAAAAAGAATTGGCTGACGAATTGGCCAAGGCTGATGCAACTGCAGCGTCTTTGAAAGAAAAGACAGATACATTGTCTGAAAAAGCCATGAAATTGGGCGAAGCGGTCTATAAAGCAGCCCAGGCAGAACAAGCAGCATCAGGCGAATCTGAACAGAAAAAGAACGACGACGGAACCGTTGATGCAGACTTTTCTGAAAAGAAATAAAAAAATCCCCCGTCTGGGGGATTTTTTATGATTTTACACTTGTTTATACAATAATTGTGCAGCACCCAAGGAATCAAATGAGCGCATATGATGTATACTAAAAAAATATGTGAAATTTTATATGAGTTATACGGTGATAACAGTACGTTAACACCCTAGACTAAGGTGATGTATGAGTTAGA
>JAFOXU010000175.1 GCA_017425725.1 Alphaproteobacteria bacterium
GTTGGCGATTCTGAAGGGGTTATTGGTACAACGTCTGAAAATATGTTGGATATCGCAACTGTTATTGACTGGATTCAAAATCATAACGAAGACAGTGATAAAATTTGGCTGGCGGGAAATCAATTGGGTGCATGGTATGTATTGCAGGCGATGATGCGTCGCCCAGAAATATCGGGGTTTGCTTTGGTTTCGCCAGATGCGTCTGTGTCTGATTTTGCGTTTTTATCACCACGTCCAAATCGTGGTCTGTTGTTGCAGGGCGCTGCGGAATCTGATGATGCACGTGCATTTGGGGTTCATTTAACACAGATATTAAAAAAGCAAGCCCAGATTGATTTAGAAACAATTCGTGTCAAAGGTGCTGATGCAATGTACAGTCAGCCAACCGATTTGCGTCAAATGTATAATGATTTAAAGGCCTATGTCGGGCGTGAAAACGAAGAAGATAAGTTGTTGTAAATTATGCAAAACAAAGAACGATTTTTGGATGCAAATATTCCAGACGAAATGGCGGCAACCATTCGCCCACGCAGTCTGTCTGATTTTATCGGTCATGAAAGTTTAAAGCAGAATTTGTCTGTTTTTGTGTCTGGTGCACGCAGCCGTGGCGAGGCGATGGATCATGTGTTATTATATGGCCCCCCAGGGTTGGGTAAAACCACACTGGCCCATATTGTTGCAAATGAATTAGGGACGAATTTTCGTGCAACATCTGCCCCAATGTTGACCAAGCAAGGTGACTTGGCGGCGATTTTAACAGCATTGGAACCAATGGATGTGCTGTTTATTGATGAAATTCATCGTTTGCCAACAGCAATTGAAGAAGTTCTGTATTCGGCAATGGAAGATTTTAAGTTGGATATCATGCTGGGCGAAGGGCCAAGTGCAAAAAGTGTGCGTATCGACCTGCCCCCGTTTACGTTGGTTGGGGCGACAACTCGCACAGGATTGCTGTCAAACCCGTTGCGTGACAGATTTGGAATTGATTTGCGTTTGTCTTTCTATTCGCCAGCAGATTTGGCAAAAATTATTCAGCGCAGTGCAAATATCTTGGGAACCCCAATTGATGCGGATGGTGCGTTAATGTTGGCAAAATCTGCACGTGGTACGCCACGTATTGCCAATCGTTTGTTAAAACGTGCACGTGATTTTGCATCTGCCTTGGGACGTGGTCAGATTACTGCAGATACGATTAAAACCACCCTGTTTCAGTTGCATATTGATGAATGTGGGTTGGATGAAATTGACCGTGAATATATGAACACGATAATTAAGTTTTACGCAGGTGGGCCAGTTGGAATTGAAAATTTGGCGGCCGCCCTGTCAGAACCGTCCGACACAATCGAAGATGTTATTGAACCTTATTTGATGCAACTTGGGTTTGTTCAACGTACCCCACGTGGTCGTGTTATAACTGATTTAGGTTATCGTCATCTGGGGCTGGAAAAGTGAAACATATCGTAGATTTCTTGACTATTGCAGAAAAACTGGAATGTGAATACCGTTTGACACGTATGTCTGATGGTGAATGTCAGTCAGTGGCGTCGCATTCGTGGAATATGGCAACAATGGCGATGGTGTTACAGCCCTATTTTCAAAATGACTATGATATGCAACGTGTGATGGAGTTGTGTTTGATTCACGATTTACCCGAGGCGATTGCGCATGATGTGCCGTTGCACGAACAAACGCCCCAGGTTCGTCGGGAAAAACGTGTTGCCGAAACGGCCGCAGTAAAACAGATTCTGGGAATTGTGCAGAATGAACGTATTGCTGATTTGTTTGCGGAATACGATGCACGGCAGTCCAAAGAATCTCATTTGGTCAAGGCATTGGATGTTATGGATACGGCAGTGCAACATATGTGCGCAAAAGATTTGGCCTATATTGGCAGTTTTAATGATGGCTTTTATTGGAAATTATTCTTTGGTGATGAAATTGCCAAAATGTTTGATTTTGAACCGGTGTTGCGAGGCGTGCTGGATGAAATCAGGGGGCGTGTGGCGGTGCGGTTAAAAGAAGAGTTAAATATAGATGCGTTGGGGTATAAAAATGAAAATACATAGGTTCCCGTTTACAATCGCATATGCTGACACCGATGCCGAAGGTATTGTTTATCATGCACGTTACTTGGAAATTGCAGAACGTGCACGCATGAATTGGCTGCGTGGCGTCACAAAATGTGGCGATGATATCGGATTTGTTGTGCGTGAATTAAATATCAAATATTTACAGCCCCTGCGTGTGGCAGATGAATTTGTTGTTGAAACGCAGATGGCAGATGTTGGGGCGGCAATTGTGCGTGTCGAACAAAAGTTCGTGAAAGATGGCGCAGAATGTGCTATAATAAATCTAAAAGTTGCGTATTTGGGTGGTGATATGCGCCCTAAACGAATACCAGATGAGTTTATAAAAGATTTGGTTTGATAAATAAACAGAAAGGAAGGAAAAAATGGAAAATAATTTTTCAATATTAAGTTTGTTTACAAGTGACTGGATGACAGTACTGGTTTCTGTTGTTTTGGTTATATTTAGTATTGTTTCATGGGCGATTATTATTGAAAAAATTCGCTTGTGGAATATGGTAAAACGTGCGCCTGTTCAGGTAAAAAGTTCTGATAATTTGGATATTGTTGCAGATAAATTGATAAAGCCGTTTGATAAGAATTTGTGGTTCTTATCAATGGTTGCGTATATTTCCCCGTTTATTGGTTTGTTTGGTACGGTATGGGGGGTAATGGATTCGTTTGCGGCAATCGGTGTGAATCAATCTGTCAGCATTGGTGTGATTGCACCTGGGTTGGCGGTTGCGTTGGGAACAACTGCATTGGGGTTGATTGCAGCAGTGCCAGCAGCGATTGCGCATCAGTATTTTGCGAAAAAGTCTGATGATTTGTATGATAATCTGATGCAAGATGTTCGTGAATTAAAGTGTAAGAAATAAGGCTGTGAAAATGTCTAGATTAAGAAAAAGACAGTCAGATGGCGGTATCCAATTAACACCAATGATTGATGTTATGACGGTGTTGTTGGCGGTCTTTATGGTAACGACACCGATGATGACGACAGGTATTGATCTGGAATTGCCACGTGCAGGTGCCTCTGCAATGACGGGAAATGATCATGCAATTCAAATTAGTGTTGATTCACGTGGTCGTTATTTCTTGTCTGAAACACAAATGTCACGTGGCGATATTGTAAAACGTGCGGTTGCAATGCGTGGCGAAAATCCAAACCTGACAATAATGATTAGCGGTGATACGCATGCAGATTATGGCGCTGTGATGTCTGTTATGGGCAGATTAAAAGATGCAGGTTTTCAAAAGGTCGGATTGCGAACACAACCAGAATAAACATGATACGATTTAACCAATTTTCAACAGAAAATATTATGATGTCTGTTTGTGGACATTTGGTGTTGTTGGCGATAATGATAACGTCGTTTACGTTGGTTGTTAACCGTGCAAAATTGGTTGCGCCAGATAGAATCCAAATTGTTGAAATTGATTTGGATAGCGTTATTGTTTCTGGGGATGAGACTAAGTTGTATAATGTTGGAACGCCGGAACAAAAAAAAGAAGAAAAAAAACCAGAAAAATCTACAAAAACGCAAGAACAAGAAAATGAAAAAACAGAAATAAAAACAACGACTTTGGTTGAAGATATAAAGAAGAATGATAAGAAAGAAGAGTCTGACAAAAAGACCGAACAGAAAAATGAAAATGCACCAAAGAAAAAACGTGTTATAAAAGTTAATCGTGAGGTTTTATCACTGGACAGAACGTTAACAATATCTGTTGTTGATGCGTTACGTGTTGCGATGACACGTTGTTGGGTGATTGATAATCATCGTCCTGATATTGCTGATATTCGTGCGGTTGCACATTTGAAAATGCGTAAAAATGGAACTGTTCAAGATGTTTGGTTTGAATCTGCGGCACGTGCAGAAACAGATTCTGCATTTGCGTATGTGCTGGAAACAATCAAAGATGCAATTGATACGTGTCAACCATTCCGTATGTTGCCGGTGGCTGAATATGAAAAATGGAAAGATATTCAATTAACTTTCTACCCAAATCAGGGTAAGGTTATGTAAAAAAAGCGCACCAGTTGGTGCGTTTTTTATTGTAGACAGACATATAAGCCGGGTTCTGTTCTGCCGCAAATCAGTTTTTACCATTTTGCGGTAGTGGACATGATTAATCTGCATATTGCATTACTGCATATGTCAAGCCTTCTACCCGCCCCCGATGTGGGACGCATATGTGGGGGCCTATTTGAAGTTGCTGCACGCAGAGATTGCCCGTTTCACTCGAATTGAATCGTTTCGTCACTGTTGCTCTAATCGTCAGGTCGCCCTGCCCGGTATATTAGCCGGTGCGTTGTCCCATGCAGCCCGGACTTTCCTCTGATATAAATCAGCCATGTCCAGTCTGTCATACTGGGTAAATATTATCACCGATTTGATAATTTTCAATGTTTTTATTCTAAGATATGGTCGGGGTCTTTCTTGGCAACGGCTGCATATACGCCATCGTATCCGTGAATATATGACAATTCAAATAATTGTTCTGTATCAAATTTCATCATTGCTTGGAATACGGCCTGTTCCGTTGAAACGAGATTGTGGCGTTTTAATATCAGGCGTGTACGTTCAAATGCATTATAAAATTTATGGACCATGTGTTCTTGCATGATAACAGAGCATGCTGGCACGTCATAATCTGCGTTAATCATTGCAATATCAGTCAGATTCTGTTTGATCAATGTTTCACGTGTTGCGTTTGGAATTGGTGACTGTGTTTTGCGATATATGTCATAGATAAAACGTGGTACAAATTTTGGGCGACTTTTGCCAAGTGTTGGTGCAATTGTTATGCGAACACGGTCTTTGGGTTTTGATAATACACTGCCTGTCCAGTTGTTCCAGAAATTTGCATATTGTGGATTAAAAGAACCTGCGTCCAGCCACATAAAATATTCTGTGTTAAATTTGTTTTCTGTGGCCGCCCATTCCATTACAGCAGGTTTTGCATTGATTATCATCATATAGTCAATCCACTGTTCTGGTGTTTTGTGTTTTAGCAAATATCCAACGTTGCCTTTCATCCCATGCAACAACTGTAACCATTGGTCACGTTCTGGCATATGTGGCAGTTCAGAAAAATCCATGACACGCATAAAGACCTTTTTATCCAGCCCGTGTTCTTTGATATAATCGGCAGTCTTTTTATCGCACCACAGTGCAACACGATTAAATGTTTCCAGTAATTGTTTTAGATATGGTAAATAAAATTTTTCAAATTTTCTGTCTGTGCTTTTTAAACTGCTTAAATTTTTGTTGGACATTTCAAATAGCATTGTGCAAAACGTTATGTCTTTGCGTTTGTTGTCATATGTTATCTGCATAGATTTTCCTTTTTTCTGATTTTATCTGGAATATAGGAACAAAATCAAGTCTATTTATTTTCGCCCATGTGTTTGGCAGATTGTAATGCGTGATGCAGCGCTTGTTTGGCAATTTGACGTATTTTTTGGGCAAATGGGCGCATGTTCATAGTATCTGCAACGGTGTTACCAAAAAGATTTGCAATGTATTCGATTTGTGTTGGGGCGATAATATAAACGTCGCTGGTTATTGATTCTGGATTCAGTTTTTGTACCTGGTCATGCATGATTATATCCCCCTGTGTTAAATATTTTTTTAATTTAGTACTTGTTTAATTCATTTATTGTTATTATATCATAAAGTATCTTGACCGCAAGGCTCAAAATTGCTATATATCTCGTGATAATATATTAAGGAAAGAAAGATGGTAAAAAATATTATTGGGAAATTATTGGGGTCTGCAAATGACCGATTGGTAAAAAGTTATGACAAAACTGTGTCTTTAATCAATGATTTAGAGCCAAAGTATCATGCAATGTCTGATGAACAGTTGCGTGAACAAACTGCGTTGTTGCGTGCAAGATTGGCCGCTGGGGATAAAGAAAAAGATATTCTGCCTGATGCATTCGCATTGGTGCGTGAGGCGTCTGTTCGTACAATCGGTCTGCGTCATTTTAATGTTCAGATGATTGGTGGTATGGTTTTGACCAATGGACAGATTGCAGAAATGAAAACAGGTGAAGGTAAAACACTGGTTGCAACATTGGCAATGTATTTAAAGGCGTTGCATGGCAAAGGTGCGCATTTGATTACTGTTAATGACTATTTGGCATCTCGTGATGCGGAATGGATGGGCGAAGTTTATAAATTCTTGGGGCTGTCTGTGGGAATTATTCAACACGATATGACAGACGAAGAAAGAAGAGAAGCCTATGCATGTGATATTACATATGTGACAAATTCAGAATTGGGCTTTGATTATCTGCGTGATAATATGAAATTTACAAAAAAACAGCAGGTTTTACGTCCTTTCTTCTATGCAATCGTTGACGAAGTTGACAGTATTTTAATTGACGAAGCACGTACACCGTTAATTATATCGGGCCCCGCAGAAGATACGAGCGAGTTATATGCCAAGGTTGATGCAGTTGTTGCGCAACTGACAGAATCAGACTTTAAAAAAGATGAAAAAGACAGACATGTAACATTAACAGAATCTGGGGTTGATAATGCAACACGCTTGTTAAAAGAGGCAGATTTGTTGATTGGTGACAATTTGTATGCTGCAGAAAATGCTGCGTTGGTTATGCATATTCAGCAGTCTTTATTGGCGCACCACTTGTTCCAGAAAAATGTAAATTATGTTGTCAGAAATGGTGAAATATTAATCGTTGATGAATTTACAGGTCGTGTGATGTCAGGGCGTCGATTTGGCAAAGGATTACATCAGGCGATTGAAGCCAAAGAACACGTGCAGGTTCAACCAGAAAATCAAACTGTGTCCAGTATTTCTTATCAGAACTTGTTCCGCCTGTATCCAACATTGTCTGGTATGACGGGTACCGCAATGACCGAGGCCGCAGAATTTGAAGAAATATATAAGTTGCGTGTGGTTTCTATTCCAACAAATCGCCCTGTGGCACGTAACGATCATCATGACGAAATCTATTTGAATAAAGATGAAAAGTATGATGCGATATTAAAACAGATTGCAGATTGCGTTGAACGTAAACAGCCTGTGTTGGTTGGTACTGTATCAATTGAAAAATCTGAAGAACTGGCGGCAATTGTTCGTAAGAAATTAAATATAAATCCTGCTGTATTAAATGCAAAACATCATGAATCTGAAGCAAAAATTGTTGCACAGGCTGGTGCGCCAGGTGCTGTTACAATCGCAACAAACATGGCGGGTCGTGGTACAGATATTAAATTAGGTGGTAATGCAGAAGCGTTAATTGCAGAATTAGATTCGCAGGCACCAGAATACGAAGACAAGAAAAAGGAAATATACGCCACAATCGAGGCAAACAAAAAACAAGTTTTGGATGCTGGTGGTTTATATGTTATTGGTACAGAACGTCATGAATCACGTCGTATTGATAATCAGTTGCGTGGTCGTTCTGGTCGTCAGGGTGACCCAGGTGATTCAAAGTTCTTTTTGGCATTGGATGACGATTTGATGCGTATATTTGGTGCGTCTCGCCTGCAGGGAATGCTGACGACGTTGGGATTAAAAACAGGTGAAGCAATTACA
>JAFOXU010000208.1 GCA_017425725.1 Alphaproteobacteria bacterium
GTGCACCAATCAAATCTGTTGGTGCATTTGATACAAAAATTGCATTGCATCCAGATGTTGTTGTGCCTGTAAAAATCTATGTTGCACAGACACAAGACGAAATCGAAGCATTGGTTGCTGGTAAGGTTTTGACATTCGGTTCAAAGAAAGTTGAAGAAACTGCAGAAGAAGTTGCTGAAGAAACAGCGCCTGTTGCAGAAGAAGCACCAGCTACAGATGCAGAATAATTTCTGTGAAAAAAAATTATAAACACCCGTTTATGGGTGTTTTTTTTTTGCAAATTAAGAAAAGTTGTCTATGACAAATTTCTTTGTTTAATGTTATGATTTATTCTATATGTGTTTTAATAAGGTTTTTTAATGATTGTTATAAAAAAAGAATATAAGACCGATTCGTTGAAAGTTGTAAAAAACGCTGTAAGCCTTTTGTGTCAAAAGTATAATCAACTTGCAGTTGTATAAGTTGAAATAGTACTGCGTATGATAAATAATACGTAATATAAATTATAATCAAAGGATTTAACTGATGGATAAATATCATGTTGCATTATGGAATGCGATAAATCAGATTGCTGAAAAAAATGGATTGTCGTGTTCTGGACTGGCAATATTGTGTGGTTTGGATGCAACGACTTTTAATATCAGTAAACGAAAATCGTCATGTGGGCAACCCAGATGGGTGTCTGGGGATACGTTGGCGAAAATCTTGGTCGCAACACATTTGACACCAATTCAATTTGCCAGAATATATCAGGCATGTCTGGATGAAATAGATAAATAAAAGTTTTTATTTTTCAAATACAGAGAATATTTCCCAATGATTACTGCCAACAAATTGATCAACAGGGATAATTGTGGTGTTTTTATAGCCCCCAGATTCTAAAATCTTTTTGTCGGATAGCCATGTGTTTGGGTTGCAGGAAATATATATTATCTTTTTCACATTACTCTTTATTAATTCTATGCATTGTTTTTGTGCGCCTGCACGTGGCGGGTCCATAATAATACAATCATATTGATTTAACATGCCAACAGTTAATGGTTGCTTAAATAAGTCACGTTTTATCCCTGTGCCAACAATGTCAAATCCTGTGGCGTTTAGTGCGAATGTAAAATTGCCCAGGCCACAAAATAAGTCTGCTATTTTTTTATATCCATGTGTGTATTTTTGTACCAATTTACGTAGTTGATCTGCGCCTTGGCAGCTTGGCTGTAAAAAAGCATTTGATGGGTATTGTGTTGTGTGTGTGTCAAAAGTTACAGTTGGTTGTTGTGTTTGTTTGATAACTTGGCTGTTCCATGTTATACGTATTGCAGGTAATTGTAATGCGGCCGCACGAAATTCAGGTGTGAAATAGGGTACGCTTGAAGTTATCGCAATGTCGATTCCGTTGTCGCATTCTGTTATCAGACATGCACCAGTACCACACCATGGTATTTTATGCATCAACGGTAAAATCTTGTTTATCGCATCTGTCAGGTTAGGGCAATAATCAATATTTACAATGTTTTTGGTTTTTGTTTCAAAAAAACCGAATTGATTTGGCGCAAAGCAAAAGTCTGCACGACGACGTGTTCCAGATGGTATCCAGATTGGTTCTTCTGTTGGTTTTATGTCCGGCAATGATTCTAGTTTTTGTTTCTGATATGCAGGCGATGAAAAATCGTATTTGCAACCACCGCATTTACCAAAGAACGGACATTGTGTCATTGTGTTACCTTAGAAGTGAATGCGTGCACCCGCACGGAATTGGTGCGCAGTTGGCGCAAAATCGGATATAATATTATTGTCACCATCAAACATATAGATGTATTTGTAGCCAAAATCCAGCGCAAACAGTTCATTAAATTCAACGCTGATTCCGGCCATTACAGATGCAACAGGTGATATATTATGTTTCATTTCGTTGCCGTTGTTTGCGTTGTTCCATGCGGCACCTGCGCCGAGACCAACATATGGTACCAGCATTTGTGTGTTAAACATACGGTATATATTGTCGATTCTGGCATCCCATATCAGGTTCATTGTGGCAATATGCGAATCAAATGAAATAGTATTCCATTTTGCGTGCGTGTTTATGTAATTTGCTTCTAATCTGAATGTGTCGTACAGGCGTAATCCTGCAACAATATCAAATGATGAAACGTTTTTTCCATCTAAATAGACGTTTGTGTCTGTTGTGTAATCTTGCCACATGGTATAGTTATATGATGCGCCAACATAGTAATGTCGAACATCAGACAGCGCATGTCTGTTGATACCTGTATCTGATACGTGACGTGGCATATCTATTTGTTCTACATGGTATATAATTTCTGCATTTGCCATTACTGGGATTAACATGGATAACGCAGCGAATAAGAATTTCTTTTTCATTTTTATATTTCCTTTTTAGAAATTAGCACGTATTGTTGCCATTAAATTACTGATACTGCTGGCGCCACCGTCTGATGTGCCCCAACCAAAACCATTTCCAATCATCAGTTGATATTGATATGTAATATCTATGCCAATTAGGTCATTAAACATAACGTTAAATCCAAGTGTTGCACGTGGTGCCGCAATTACCATGCCGTCTGCGCCAGATGCGCCTTGGAATTCATATGTGCCAATCGCAGCGCCCAACCCCATAAATGGTACGAATGTTCTGCGGTATGTAATGTCACCAGATTGTATGTATCTGCGTGCGAAATCAAAGTATAACATTCCACCAATCGTATTATATGTGGCACGCATGTCAGATAAATCTTGGAATTTTAATGTTTGTGTTTGAAATTCAATTTCTGTGCGGACATATGATGATAAATTCCAACCCAGCCCAAGTTGTGCAGTATAATTAGTTTTTGTTTTGTGGTCTGTGCCAAAATAACTGGCGGAATCTGTCCCAAAATCTAGGTTTAGGCCACCCCCCATGCGCATATACATTGATGTTGGTATAAAAACCTGCTGATTGTCATCAACACCAGCGTTTTTATATTCGTATACTGCAAACCCCAGTTCGCCAGGTGCTTCTTCTGGGATGGTTTCAACCAATGTCGGTGCTACATAGATGTCCAAACCTGTGGCAACCTCGTTTTTAAATTTTTTATCTGTATAGTTTGATGCGTTTGCGTGCATGATGCTGCATAAAGTTACAAACACTGTAAAATAAGATATTTTTTTCATGTTTTCTCGGTTTTTAGTGTTTTATATCTAGATGTATTTTATCATAAAATGTAACTTGATTCCAGTCTGATTTATTCGTACCATATGGGTATGAAACAGAAAAATGTAAATAAAAAAATTGCACTGGTGGCGGGGGCATATGATTTGCCTTTTTTAACACGTGATGCGTTAAAGCGTGCAGGTTGGGATGTATTTGTTATTGGTCTAAAGAATTTTTATGATGAACGCTTGAATCCTGATATGGTAATTCGCTTGGGCGGTGGGGGGCGTGCAATTCGTGCGGCAAAACGCTTGGGGATATCCAAGGTTACATTTGTGGGGTCATTGGGACATCCTGATTTGTCTGATTTGCGTCCTGATTTTTGGACGTTGCGTGCATTGATTACATTTTTAAAATATCAACGGGGGTATGATTCTATGGCGATTGCAATAAATAAAATTATGGAAAAACAAGGGCTAGAGGTTGTTGCAGCCCAAGATTTGGCACCAGAATTGGCTTTTGAAACAGCTGGTGTTAAAACACGTGCGAAACCATCTGCGGCAGACAAGAAAAATATAGAGCGTGCAATTCAGGTGTCGCACACAATTGGACGTGAAGATATCGGTGCATCTGTTGTTGTTGACAAGCAGGTTATTGCAGTAGAAGCAGCCGAAGGTACTGCCAGAATGTTGGATCGTGTTGTTGCAATGCGTGCAAAAAAAAGAAAGTCCAGTGGTGTATTCGCCAAGATGACAAAGCCTGGGCAGGATTTGCGTATTGATATCCCTGCGATTGGGGTTGATACAGTGAATGCGGTGGCAGCAGCACATTTAAAAGGAATTGTTGTAAATACCAAGACTTGTTTTGTGGTAAATAAAGATGCTGTGGTAAAACAAGCAAATAAATTGGGTATTTTTATTTTAGCACTGGATGAATAAACAAAGGAATGTCATATGCTGAAAAAAACAGAGGTTGTATTGTTTGATTTTGATGGGACGTTATCTGCATATGATGCGAATTTTGAATTTGCAAAGTATTGTTTTCGTCACTCGGTCCGTCCATGGCTGTTTTTGCCATTGATATTGGTTGCTGCGATTGCACGATGCTTTAACCCAGATGGGGTTTGGTGGCGTGAAACTATGCGCAGATTTGTAAATGTAAAAATGGTGAAAAAATATGCCCCTGGATTTATTAAACAGCATAAACGTAATCGTTTTGGTTGGGCCAAGGAACGTGTACAAAGTGAACGTGATGCCGGTCGCAAGGTCGTGTTGTTGTCTGCATCGGCAAATTATTTGTTGCGTCCATTGGTGCGTGATATGAATTTTGATGCGGTATTTTGTTCTGAAATGGACCCAAAAAAACCGTGGAAATATAATGTGTTGTGTTGGGGACGGAACAAGGTTTATATTATGGACCAATGGGCCAAGGAAAATAAAATAATCCCATATGTTGTGCGTGCGTATTCAGACAGTAAATCTGATTTACCAATGATGGAAATCGCAGCAGAGCAGGTCTGGATTGACCCAAAAACAGGTATGCGAAAAGAATCCCAGTGATTA
The DNA here is from genome assembly GCA_017425725.1 of Alphaproteobacteria bacterium. GTDB lineage: Bacteria > Pseudomonadota > Alphaproteobacteria > Rs-D84 > Rs-D84 > Enterousia. The sequence continues at coordinate 4,708 of JAFOXU010000208.1, forward strand.
AATAATTAAAAAATGTTATGGTGTTTTCATGGCTATCATGGAAACACTTTTTGATGCAATCAGTGCAACAATCGGTGCGGTTGTGGGCGCAATGTTTGCTTTTTTTCTGAACCGTAAACGCAGTCGTCAAATGATGCGTCAATCTGTAACCAGTCGCCAAGAATTGACTGCGCTGCGACAAGAAAATGAACGTTTGTTACAGCAAATAAAAACCAAAGAAGATATTATATTGAAAATGCAAATGCAATTGTTGGGTAATGCAAGTGTTGAAAAAACAAAAAATAAAAAGAAATAAATCGGTTGATGTTACTTCCTGTGTTGTTTAATACATGTACAAACTGCTATTTGTACTTTTTTAACATCCAGTAATAACCACCACTGATGAATATATTGCACAATATTAGTGCGATAATGGCAAAATAAACAGACAAACAAATAAATTATTAAACCAAATTTCGGCTTTGAACCCATGATAAATAATGATTTTTATTGTCCAGTTTATAAGCATACTTTTTTAATGGCTTGAAATTATCAATTATCTTTATA
>JAFOXU010000157.1 GCA_017425725.1 Alphaproteobacteria bacterium
AATTCGATTTTTGCCTTTTCTGCTGCTTCTTTCAAGCGTTGCAAAGCCAGTTTGTCATTAGACAAATCAATACCTGACTGTGCCTTAAATTCGGCCATCAAGTGTTCCAAGATACGTGCATCAAAGTCTGAACCACCCAACGCAGTATCACCATTTGTTGATTTTACTTCGAATACGCCATCGACAATTTCCAAGATAGATACGTCAAATGTACCACCACCAAGGTCGTATACAGCTATTATTCCGTCTTTACCTTTGTCCAAACCGTATGCCAACGCAGCGGCAGTTGGTTCGTTAACAATACGTAAAACGTTCAAGCCTGCAATACGGCCAGCATCTTTAGTTGCCTGACGTTGAGAATCGTTAAAGTATGCAGGCACTGTAATAACGGCATCAGTTACTGTTTCGCCCAGATAACTTTCTGCATCTTTCTTTAATTTTGCCAATATCATCGCAGAAATCTGAGATGGAGCGTATTTTTTCCCATCCATTTCAACCCATGCATCACCATTTTCGCCAGCGACGATTTTGTATGGTACACGTGCTGCAATTTCTTTGACAGCAGGGCTATCAAAACGCAAACCCATCAAACGTTTGATTTCATAAATTGTGTTTTCAGGATTTGTTACTGCCTGATTCTTGGCTGTGATACCAACCAGTTGTTCACCACTGTTTGTCAGTGCTACAACAGATGGCGTTGTACGTTGTCCTTCGGAATTTTCGATAATTTTTGGTTCTGTACCGTCCATGAAGGCCATGGCGGAATTAGTTGTTCCCAGGTCAATACCTAATACTTTTCCCATGTTTTTCACTCCTTAAAATTTTCGCTTACCCACCATATAGTTATGCAAAAAATCTTTTCAAGGGGCAACAGGCATATTTTCTTTTAAAAAAAACCGCCCATGATGGACGGTTAATTTTCATATTTGTCAGAAGATTATTTCTTTGAAGCAGCCATTGCAGCAGCTTTTGCTTTTTCGTCTTCTTCCATTGGCATTTTACCACCGATGATAGCAAATGCTAATTCAGCCTGGTGTAAGCCTAATTCGATGCCTGCTGGCAATGCCAAGTCAGAACCGTGAACTACGTCACCGATTGTCAAGTTAGCCAAATCAATAATGATTTTTTCTGGCATAACATCAACCAAACCACGTAATGCAACCTTACGTACAGCAAAGTTTAATGTACCGCCCAATTTCAAGCCCTTTGATGTTTCAGCATTGATAACTTCTACTGGAACAACAACATTAACAGGCTTTTTAACGTCAATACGTTTAAAGTCTGCATGGATTGGGGCATCAGATACAGGATGATATTGAATATCCATCAGCATTGCATCTTCTGTACCTTCTGATGTTTTGATTTGGAACAATTTTGTCCGCAAACTTGGTGTGTTCAACAACATCCCGAATTCACGACCATTCAGTTCAATTGCAACAGGGGCTTTCTTTTCCCCATAGATAACTGCAGGGATGTTTTTGTGATTGCGGATGCTACGTGCGGCCCCCTTGCCAGCAACGTTGCGAATTTCTGCGTTAATATTAATTGCCATTTTATATCCTTTTATAGCATTTTGTTTGTTAAATCACAGCCTCCAAGGGTGCTGTGCGGGGCATATTATTACTTAAAAACTTTGAAAAATCAAGAAGATTATTGCTTAAATCTTTTGTAAAATCAAAAATCTGGCACGACCATATCGTTTGTTACGTAAGATTTGCCATTTTGTTGTGTCTGGTTCTACCTCATGTCCCACTTCTTGTTCCCATATCAGTATTGTACCAGCTGCTGCAATCTTGCCCAGTTTATGAACAAATACACCACCCAGATTTGTATCTGCATATGGCGGATCAAGAAATATTAAATCGGCACTTTTTCCAAAATCATTAATTGAATTTATTGCATCGGCTTGTTTTATTGTGGCGTGTTCGCCCAACGTGGCTATGTTATCACGGACTGTTTTTAATGAGGTTGGTGCAATATCTGTAAACACAACTTCTGCGTTTTGATATCTGGATATACATTCCAAACCAAACGCCCCAGAGCCTGCAAACGCATCCCATATAATAAATTTATCATTTGTATTTAATATTCCAGATTCAAGCATATTAAACAGCGCAATTCTGGCACGATTTTGTGTTGGGCGTGCCTGTGGTGGCAAACGCAATTTGCGACCACGGTGTTTCCCAGAAATGATTTGCAATTTTGAATCCATGATATAAAGTATAAAGCATGAATTTTATGAATCAAGCCATTGTTTTAGCAAAAAAAGCATTTTCGCACGATGATGTTCCAATCGGTGCGGTAATTGTTCATGATGGGAAAATTATTGCACGTGGTGAAAATCAGGTACAAATGCGAAAAAATCCAACACTGCACGCAGAAATAGTCGCAATAAATCGTGCGTGTAAAAAATTAGGTGCTAAATTTTTAGATAACTGTGATATTTATGTGTCATTGGAACCGTGTGCAATGTGTGCGACCGCAATATCGTTGGCACGCATAAACAATATTTACTTTGCAGCACCAGATGAAAAGGGCGGTGGAATCACATCAAATGCACGCATTTATGAAACGGACAAACACCTATGGAAACCAAAAGTGTATCAAGTCCCAGAATATGCAGATGAATCTGCCAAATTACTCAAAGATTTTTTTAAAGAGCGCAGAAAAAAATAAAACCGGCAAATGCCGGTTTCATTAAATTAAACTATGTCCAGTCATATCTTTGGGTTGTTCAATCCCCAGTATCTTTAACATCGTTGGTGCGATATCTGCCAATCCGCCATCTGTAACAGATTTAATATCACCACCAACCACAATAAAGTTTACTGGGTTTGTTGTATGTGCAGTCCATGGTGCGCCAGTTTTTGCGTCTGTCATTTGTTCTGCGTTCCCGTGGTCTGCTGTTATTAAAACTATGCCACCTAATGCCAAGACAGCCGGCACCAAACGTGCCAATTGTGTGTCTAATGTTTCCATTGCGCAAATTGCGGCTTGCATATTACCAGTGTGTCCAACCATGTCCCCGTTTGCGTAGTTCAGAATTACAACATCATAATCACCCAATACAGGTAATAATTTATCTGTAATTTCAACCGCAGACATTTCAGGTTTTAAATCGAATGTTGCGACATCTGGTGAAGGTACTAAAATCTTTTTTTCTCCATCAAAATCTATGTTGCGTTCTGCGTCAAAAAAGTACGTAACATGATTATATTTTTCAGTTTCTGATATACGCAATTGGCGTAAACCATTTTCTGATAAAACATCCCCCAGTGTATTTTCAACCGCAACATCCGGCAACAGTGCAGGGCAGACTTCGTTCAGCCCTTCGCCATATTGGGAAAAACACAATATTTTTGCACCGGTGGTTAATATGCTGCGCATAATTTGTCTGGCACGATCACTGCGATAGTTGCCAAATATAAAACCGTCTTTATCTGAAATTGGCATATCGCCCTTAATTACAATCGGTTTAATAAATTCGTCTGTTTCACCATGTTCGTATGCATGGTTTATCGCAGAATCAATATCTGGTGCAATTGTATCTGATTTTGCCAGTGCGATTGCATCAAACGCCATTTGTGTTCTTTCGTTGTTGTTATTTCTGTCCATTGCGTAATATCTGCCAGATACAGTGCCAAAAATAACACGGTTGTCTGCGATTTCAGAAGATAACTGCGTTTTGATTAATTGTATGTATTGTTTTACAGATTGTGGCGGTGTGTCACGTCCGTCTGCAATAAAGTGTAGACATACACGCAACCCAGCGTGTACAACATATTTTATAATTGTAATAATGTCATTTATGTCAGAATGCACACGTCCATCAGACATCAAACCTGCGACATGAACAATTCCGCCAGATTTTTTTACGTCATGAATAAAATTGTTCAAAGGCTGATTGGTGTTCCAGTCTTCTAATTGAAATCGACGTAAAAATTGATTTACAACACGACCAGATCCGATTGTGATGTGTCCTACCTCTGAATTTCCCATAACGCCTTCTGGCAAGCCAACAGCTGT
>JAFOXU010000171.1 GCA_017425725.1 Alphaproteobacteria bacterium
CGACAAGGATAAAAATATTAAATTGATACAAGATTTGTTGCCTGCGTTAAATGATGGTGGTGAAATAATGTATTATGTAACGCCATTTATAAGACCGCACGAGAGGGAGTCTTTGTATAACGTGGCCAAGGCATTAGAAAAGTTGGTGCAGATACGTATTGAAAAAACACAAAATCAGCAATATGCGATTGTAAAAAAATTATAAGTTATTTATGTCTGTAATGACGGATATGCCGTCTGATTCCCATTGGGCTGTCAATGTGTCGATGTCCATGATATTTGTTTCTGCCAGATATAAAACAGGTTTTACATTATTTTGTTCCGCAACAGATTTTGCCGCCAAAACAGGTGATGGTTTGGATTTGCCTGTGGCGAACCAGTTTTCATTGTCGCATACCCAAAAGTCTGAATCATCGTGCACTGCGATTGCATGTGTTTTTGTTACAATAATATCGTCAATAATAGTATATTCTGTATTTGTTTTGTTCAGGTGTTCGATAACGTCTGATGTGTTTGTGTCGGGTGTGTCGCCAAAGTTAAAATCTGTAAATGTTGGGACGGTGTTATCGTTTTGTTCTGTGTCTGTATCAAATGATATGTCAAAATCTGATGGTAATGGTAATATGTCATCGGATGCTGTATCTGTATCAGATTCAGATTCTGGGGATGATAAATTTATTTGAATGTCCAGTGGGTGTTTTCTGGCACGTATAAATGCACTGCGGATTTCTGATGGGATGCTGGGGTCCAGTTCGGGTTCGTCTGGTTTTTGTTCTGTATCTGGTTGTGGTTCTGGTGTGTCTGATTTTTTTTCATTACAGATTTTTAGCCAGTTTGGTAATGGAATTGTAATCAGTGGCTTCTTTTTTCGAATAATTAATGCGCTGGTTGATATGTATAGCGGTATTGCAGCAAATATGATGGCGCCAAAAACAAAACCAACAAAGCCATATAACTGTGAATGTGCCAGTCGATACCATTGGGCATTGTTAAAAATACAAAAACCAAACATATAATATAAAACAGCCCATAAAACAAAGATATAGCATATTGTCCATATGATAAAGTGTTTGTGGTCTGATAAAGATTTTAGTATTTTTTTCATCGTCTTTATTATAGACAATGGTTTCATTTTGTCAATCTGTAAAATGTATTATAAAATATTATAAAAAAATGTGTAAAAAAGGCTTTTTTTATTGTGCGTTTTATGTCATAATATAAGAGATAATAGGAGAGGCCTTTATATGTTTAAAGTCGTAAAAACGTTTGGAATAACACTTGGATTGGCGGTTTTTTGCCTGATTTCTGTGGGTGCCGATGCGGCAACAGGGCGTGCGGGTGCCACAAATATTCGATCGGGTGGCTTTATTGGAAATGCGCAGTCTAATGCACGTATGCCGAATATGCCAACGTTGCCATTGGTTTCTGTGGGGAATATTTCAACAGATGTTGTTGTGCCTGATGCGCCGGCTGACGATGGCGGTAATGGTGGCGGAACAACAGAGCCAGAGGTACCGCCATGCTGGGAAAAGGTGTCACATGCCAAGGCGGGTCAACAAGTGGGTGAATTATGTATAATTACAGAATGTGAATCTGGTTGGGTGGTAAGCAAAGATAGAACAAAGTGCGAGGAATGTTGGAGACAGGCGGATCCAAATGCTGCAGGTGGCTATATGAACCAAGATGGTAAATGTATTGTTACTGCATGTAAAGATGGGTGGACACTGAAGAAAGATAGAAATGAGGCGTATGTAGATGTTTGGTGCGAAAGTGTTTGTCCAGATGGAAAGCCGGCAGATTCTGATTACACAGTCGAAGATTGTATGCGTGATATTTTGGCATGTGTAAATGATGGTGCGTTGCCAAATGGTTTAAACGATATGTTTAATTCTGATTTGCGTGCGTCTATTATCAATGGGATGAATTTATGTTATGCCCAGGTTGAAAAATGTATAACAACTGTTCGTCGTGGTTGCAAGGATGTATATGGTTCGCGTGCGGATGTTTGGATTGACTTTAATTCACGTCAGGTTCAGCCGGAATATTATAACTTTGTTTTGCACAAGACTGGTTTGACACCAACCCAGGCCGAGGCAACATGTCTGTTGTTGGACAGAAATACATACGCAAAATCATTTGCAGCGGTTGGATTGCAAGATTATGTTTCTGGGGAATATGATAACGAAGTATATGCGTATAACAATCAGGGCAGTGGTACTGAAAAGAAAAAGAATCCAATGGGACCGGTTGTTAATACAGATGGCAGAATCGATGCACAGCGTGGACATTATGCACGTTGGGATGCAACGGCGGCAAAATGTTTGTTGCGTGTTGCAGCATATAACAAAGATAAGCTGATTACAAATCAATGGTTGGGTATTGGTGATGATCAAGCAGCCGAGGTTTGGAAAGCTGCCGGTGAAACATTTACATGTAACAAGGATTTGTTTGACTTTTCATTGATGAATCAGACAAAAAGTGCTGCATTAATCGGTGTTACCAGCGGTACAGCAGCAGGTGCTATGTTTGGTGCTATTGCGGGTGCAGGTATTGCAGGTAAAAATAACAGGCAGTGTGACAGTCTGTCTTATCGTAGGGAATTGACCCGTAAAATAAGAGATTCCGGTAAGATGAGAACATTGGATGACTTTTTAGAAACGGACTTTTTGAATAGGGGTATGGATACTTTAGACGACACACAATGTAATTATTTATTAGATTTGGCGGACAAGTATGATGAGTATAATAGAAAGACTTCATTGTGTATGAAATCAGAGAAAGATGAGACTAAAGATGAGACTATAGAAGAGGATTATTTTAGCATTCCTTGTGCAGCAGATGCAAGTCGTGTTGAATGTTTGATGAAAGTCTTGTTCGGTAATGATGTTGCTACGCCCAAGCAAGATAATGCTGTTGCGCCAAAGAAAGAGGGAGCTGATGACAGTGTGTGGAAGAAATTGATTGATTACCAAGGAACAGATGAAGACGGGGCGAAGCAGACGGCTGCAGTAATGGTGGATGAATGTTTGAATCCTGAACCGGTAAAGTATGAAGATGATTGGGTGTATACCATCAGTAGTGAAGAAGGCTGTTCTAAAGCGGTTGAAATCTTTAATGCGGTTGGTATTATGCCGTTCCGTATTGGTAAATGTTATTTTAAGACCCTGAATTTCGAAGAATATGACTTTGAACGTAACATTAATTGTTCGGCACCGGATAATAAATGCCGTTCTGCAGAAGAAATACGTGGTCAGTTAACGTTGTTAGAACCATTGTTGGATTTAATAACACCATCAACAGAAACATCAGAAAAAACAATTGGCAAGGCAACGGGTATTGGTGCGCTGATTGGTGCTGGCGCTGGTGGTGTTGCAACTGCAATTACAGCCTTGATCGAATCCGATAATATTAATTGTCGTGTTGGTGATGGTCTGGGGCAGGTTGGATATAACAAATCTTATTCAATCGACAGATTAAAAGATTTGTATGTAAAATGGAACCTGAATTTGCCAGATACACAGGTCCAAGGTGGCAGTACGACTGTTCATGATACTGTTACATGGGATGGTGTATGCAGCAAGAATATATCACAGACAGAATGTGCTGCCGAACAGTTCTATTATAAAAATGCAGCGGGTTCATTGGAATGGATATATGAACCATGTGAATGGGATAGCAAAGCATCTCCAGCTAAATGTGTATCAAGTGATACATTGCTGAAATCATATGGTGTTGTGA
>JAFOXU010000202.1 GCA_017425725.1 Alphaproteobacteria bacterium
GATTTGGGCCGTGATAATATTCGTGTTAACGCAATCAGTGCAGGGCCAATCATGACATTGGCATCCAGTGGTGTTGGCGGATTCAAGGCAATGTTACGTTTAAATTCAGAAACAACGCCATTGCGTCGTAATATGACATTGGATGATGTCAGTGGCGCCGCCTTGTATTTATTTAGTGACTTGTCAAGTGGGGTAACAGGTGAAATACATCATGTTGACTGTGGTTATTCAACAACAGGCATGATGCCAAATGAAATGAAAGAAATTTTATTACAAGGTCTAGAAGATAAATAACTAATAATAAAACCTGCTGTTTTTATGCAGGTTTTTTTAGTAAGAGATGACGAAATATATTGATGCGCATTGTCACTTATCGTATCCCCCAGCAGAAACTGATGTTGGGGCGGTATATAATGCGGCCAGACAATCAGACTGGGAAAATGTTATCAGTGTAACAGATATGCAAAATAATACATTTGGGGCGATTGGTATTCATCCATGGTATATATCTGAAATAACAGCTGATTGGGAAAATCAACTGCGGGATTTATTGCAAAAAAATTCAGAATTATTAATTGGTGAAATTGGCTTGGATAAGCATAAACCAGACATGGAAACACAGATTCAGGTTTTTTGTAATCAGTTGTTGTTGGCGTATGAAATGAAACGTGGTGTTTGTTTGCACTGTGTTGGTGCGTGGGATAAAATCTTAAATATATTCAATGTGTTCCAGAACAAGTTGCCGCACTTTATTCTGGCGCATTGTTATTCTGGTAACCCAAAAGACATAGAAAGATTGGCGGAAAAATATAATATGTACTTTTCGTATGGTCCACGCAATTTACAAGATACAGAACGTTTACGTTCGACACCACTGGACAGAATTGTTGCGGAAACGGACAGTTTTAATCCGAATGATATAGTTATTATTGTAAATCGCATTGCGACTATTTTGAATATTGCGCCTGAAAAAATGGCTGATATAATATATCAGAACACATTACGGATGTTAGGCATATGACACGATTAAACAGAACAAGATTATTATTCGGTGATACAGGTATTGAAAAATTACACAATGCCACAGTTATGGTTGTGGGGTGCGGTGCGGTTGGTTCATTCGCTATCGAGGCTTTGGCCCGTTCCGGTATTGGTCATTTGATTGTGGTTGATTTTGACACTGTCGAAGAAACAAACATAAATCGTCAGTTGTTTGCACTGGACAGTACAGTTGGACAAAAAAAGGTAAACGTTGCCGCACAGCGTATACACGATATAAATCCAGACATTATGGTTGATGCGCTTGATTTATTTTTTGACGAGAATTCGGAAATCCCCACTGTTCCAGATTTTATAATTGATGCGATTGACACCGTTGAATCCAAGATTGCATTGTACAAATGGGCGGTCACGCATAACGTGCCGATTGTATCCAGTATGGGCGCCGCATCCAAGACGGATATTTCACAGATAAAGATTGCGCCATTATCACGCACAACTGTATGTCCATTGGCGTCACGTGTTCGTCGTATGGCACGTGACATGGGGTTGCCGGATATACCTGTGGTATATTCGACACAGACACCTGCGCCTGTATCTGGACATGCAAAGAATCTGGGATCTGTGATAACAGTCACAGGAACATTTGGATTAATGCTGGCCAATTATGTGATTGGTAAAATAATCCAAGATATTTAGTCTTGAATCGTCACCATAATTGGTGTAAATATATAAGTATAACAATTGGGGGGAATTATGAAGTTAACTACAAAATTAAAATCAATGTCTGGCTTATGGGTATCGGTATTGGCTCTTGGTGTTGCACTGGGTGGTTTTTTTATCGGTGATGGTATATATCGTGCCATGTCTGGTCGTACTGTTACGGTCAAGGGTTTGGCCGAACGTAATGTTGTTGCCGATACTGCGGTTTGGAACATAAAAATCAACGGCGTTGGCGGTGATTTGACTGCACTGCAACAGGAAATAGATAACGACATTTCGCAAATTCATACATTTTTAACAGAATCTGGTTTTGCGCCATCTGACATTCAGAATTTGCGTGTTCAGGTTCGTGATAAATATGCCGGTTATTCCGATGCAGAATTAAAGAATCAACAGAACGACGGCCGTTATGTTATTGAAACAGGTGTAATGGTACGTTCGCATAATGTTGATTTGGTGGACAGTGTATCGCGTCGCATGGGTGAATTGGTGCGTCGTGGCATTACCATTACCGAAGATTATTCGGGCCCGATATATATCTTTAACGGTCTGAACGATATTAAAATTTCTATGATAGAGCA
>JAFOXU010000005.1 GCA_017425725.1 Alphaproteobacteria bacterium
GGGTGTCATCTTCTGGGGATTCTTGTATTTCCGCTGGTTTGTCTATAATGTCTTCTGGGTAAGGGTGCAGTTCTTTAACCTTTGCAGACAATTCTGTCACTTGTGCAACATATTCTGCTTCCAATTCTTCTGTCCATTCGCCCAAAACGGTTTTGCGGATTTTTCTCAAATGCAAGTGGTCAACCAAAGATGCGTATGCTTTTTCTCTGGCATCACTGACTTCTTCGTGTGTTGGTGGTAATGGCTGTGGCAATGGTTTTTCTACTGCTTCGCCATCAATAATTTCTGTGTATGTTTCTTCCATGTTTTGTCCTTTTTTGTTGTTCGTATTAAAAATGGGGATGTGAACCCCATTTTTATTTTTTACCGCCTTTTTTCTTTTTTCCGCATGGCATGTGCTACTCCTTTTGTTTATTGTCCTTTTAATGCACGAAATAATCGTGGGTCTATTGTGTTTTGTGTTTTTGGTGTAACTTGATATACACCCTGAACTGTTGGGATTGTTGTCAAAGAATCTAAAACCTTTTGAATAGGTGTAGAAACAATGTCAATAGTTTTGTTTGTTTGTTTTTCCAACCAATTTGTTAAACCGCTATTAAAATTCTTTTCTGCTAATGGCAATTTGTCGCCATATACCATTTCTTTTTGTCCTTGTGACATACGGTTAAACTGCGCACGGGTTGTTGTATTTGCTTGTAATGCTTGTTTCACATCCGCCACGTGCGAACTGCCTAATTTCTCGCCTTCGTTAATAAGTTTTTGTAATGGCGATGCTTTCCATGCTTTACCTTGGGCAGATGCAATAGAACGATTACCAACAACAGATACAGGATCGTTTCGTAACAACTTATTTACAGAATTTGTTATACTGTCTGGATTACCCATTTCAGAACGATAAAACGCATCTGCCGCTTTTTTTGCAGCCGCTGCTTCTTTACCCAAAGACGATTCAATATCTCGATCTAATGCTTCTAACAAATCACCATATTGTTTTTTTGTTAAACCTGTGCCGCCTGTTGCAGATTTTTCAGATAACAAACTTCTATATGCTTTTGCTGTTTCGTATGTTGGCGCATCGAATTTACTATGACCGACTTCGTTCCAAATTTTATTTAATTCTGAACGACCTGATTTGGTCACATCACCTGCAATTTTATTAAATGCTTTTGCAAAATTGCTATTTTTATCAAGAACCACAGGGCGACCTGCTGCTAACTGTTCTGCTTTATCGTATAATACCTTTGCTTTACCACGAACAGCACTTAATACTTCATCAGCAAGATTTTTTACTGCACTACCTGCCAATTCGCCATTATCTGCCATTGCACCAGCAATTTCTTGTGCGCCTGCTGCCATTTCTTCTGCTGATGGTGAAAATGCACCATGTGTCATTTTATCTATTGCGTTTTTACCTTTGCTTACAATATTTTTTGCTAATCGTGTGCCTGCTTGCCAACCTTCTTGGGATGCAGGAATTGCACCACCAACTGCACCACCAATCAATGCACTTTTTGCTGTTTCTGCCATATCAAAATCACTGTCAAAAGCACCACGAACACCACCAATCGCAGAACCACCTATAATACCTTGTGCCGTTTTGTTCAAAAATTGATTTGGAATGTTTTTTGCTATTTTTCCTGCGCCCATTACACCTTTTGCGATTGGGCTAGCAACACCACCCAAAACATCGCCACCAATCATAACGGCTTTTAATGGTGTTCCCAATCCTGCTCTGTCCGCTTCGGCTTGAACATCCGTTAACCTGCCTTTCGCATTGCCACCAAGTTTTTCATTTGCCCAATCATAAGCACCCAATGTTGCACCATTTAACATGCGTTCACCAAACACTAAACCACCTTTTGCACCTGCTACCAATGCTTCTTTTGTAAGCAAATTATCAACCAGTGTATTTGACGATAAGTTTTCAGCGGTTTCTTTTACTGCTGCACGGGCTTTTTCTACGTTTTCTGCACCATATTGTGCTTTTGCAAAATCGGTTAATTTAGCATCGATTTTTGCACGTATATCATCATCCGATAAACCTTGCGAACGATAAGCATCAACAGTATTTTTTATTGCTAAACCACTAATA
>JAFOXU010000026.1 GCA_017425725.1 Alphaproteobacteria bacterium
CTGATAATAGTGGGTTTGCAGATCCGCAAAGGGATGCCAGGGCATTGTTTATGTTGTTAAATGGCAATGTTAATTATCTTTATGCAAGAAATGGCAACAGATATTTATATTGCTTTGTTCATAATGAAGCAAATATTGATATTGCGAGATTTATCTTGAAATCTAATGGTATGAAGCCAAGATTGCATGTCAGCAGTTATTATGCAGAACCTATGTTAGCGTTGCGTGTGCCTGAATCTGATTTCAAGAATTGTGAGACTGCTGCTGCATTCAAAAATACTTTGTTAAACCATCGTATGAATTTTTGTGTTGAAGATGTTGCAACCTCACGTTTGCAGGAAATAAGACAGCATATGGCAAAACAACGTACAAAATAATATTAAAAAATCCCCAAATCGGGGGTTTTTTATTTTTTGAAATATTGTGTTTTTTGTGATTTTGATACAGATTGCATTTGTTTGAACAGTTTTTCTGCATCTGCACTGGTTTTTGGTGCATCACTTATTGTTGTGGAATATTGTGCACCATTTAACACTATTATGCGTTCTGGTTTCAGACCCTGACCACATTCGATATAGTGTTCTGATTCATCATAATATTTACCAAAACATTTTCCATTTTCAGTGGCAATAAAACCATTACGTTTCAATGTTTCGCATGTTGGTTGTGTTCCATATACAATTTCACCGTTTTCCAGTATTTCATCAGATTTATTTAACACGCCATTACAATATACATTTACGTATTGGCCATTAACCATAACTTGATTTCCTGCTTTGTTCATTTTGCGACGACCAAAACAATCGCCAGAATCTGATAACAATTCTGTGTCATAATCAGATTTTATAACGGTTTTATCATCAACATCGTTTCGGCTGATTAATGTTGCAGTTGTTGTTTGTTGAACCAATGCGTCTGGGCAGATATATTTCATCCCACGACATTTTGCATCGGCATCCCACATTTCTGAATCATATCCAGCGCCCATACTGTTATAGCATTTTGTTGTATCCATACGACATACTGTTAATTGTTCCCACCATGGTGCAGAAAATACAGGTGTTATATATGTAAGCGCCAGTAAAGAAAATATATAAAATTTGGTCATGATTCTCTCTTGTTGTTGTGTTTATTGTAACATATTTTTGTGTGTTAAACCATTGTTTATTGTTTGCAATAACCCCATTGTTTACTTGCAGATGTTTCTTTGTCATATGTTGATAATGTTGGTACAGTACTGTCGGTATCATATGCGGTGCTGACCCATGTTCCGCCCAGACGTTCGCATTCTTTGGATAATTCATCTGACATACCTGCACGTATTTGATCCATAACAACGTTTATATCTTGCAGTACTGTGTGTGGTAATGGTGTCTTGTTGTCGTTTTTAGATGGACGTACACAAGTATCGTACGCATAACTGGCCAGTTTATGATACAGACTGCCTGCGTAATCTGTTCCACAATCCAGTTTTTCTGTTGGTGCGCCGGCTTTATCACCACCAGGACAGTACATGCCATCAGGACATTTTATACATTCGCCGACGTCTATTTTTTCTGTTACAGGGGCTATAGGAGTTTTATTTGCTGCAATACGTGTTTGTTTATACATGTGTTGTTTGGTTATATTTTGTATTGTTGCTGATTTTTGTTGTGCGGTTTGCGTGTACTGCATTGTTATGGATTTCTTATTTAGATAATAACCAGGCAGACAGGATGTATATTTTTTTTGGCATGATTTGGTTGTGTACTTGGTATTTTTCTTTCCAAATATTTGTGCCCTGGTAATTTGTTTGTTGCAATTTGGATTAGATACATATTTTTGTGAACCTGGATTGTATGTGCGACAGCCATATGGATATGCATGTAATGTATCATTGCTGGGGACTGCGCATAATTCTTTGGTATATGCCTGTAATGTGGATAAGCATTGTTGTGCAATTTGCTGATTAACAATATCGTACATTGCGACTGTTAATGCTTCTAGACCTATGGTGCCACCACCGTACAAATTGCTGCATGTATCTAATTTTTCACGACACATTTGTTCTGATAATTCCAGGCGTGATCCCAGCAATAATGCCTCGTCAGTGTTACTAAAGTCTTTTAAAGATTTGTTTTGTTCGTCATAACATGTGTTAACAACATCCAGACATTCTTCTTTGACCTTGCGAATGCGGTTTTGTTGGCCCTGATGTATTTCTGTGATTGCCTGACGCAGAAATTCATCCCATACGTTATTAGAAATATCACGACATGTATCCAGTCCACGTTTGGCGTATTCACGCATACTGTTTAACCGTTCAACCAGCAAACGGTTTGTTTGGTTTTTTAATAAATCGCCAGATAAAGATGTTTGTGTTTCCAATTGGAAAAATTCTGCTGTATATATAGGTTCGCCTGTTTCGTAATTCAGGTATCGGCCTGTTATATCCAAACAGTGTACGTAATCTGTGCCGCACGCTGTATTAGCAGTAATGTCTTGACGAATCTGGGCAATGCATTCGTGAATCGAAGAAGAATTATGATTGTTATAATTTTCTAGGCGTAAATCGCCCATTGTGTATTCTGTTTCACGTATTGT
Organism: Alphaproteobacteria bacterium; assembly: GCA_017425725.1. Lineage (GTDB taxonomy): Bacteria > Pseudomonadota > Alphaproteobacteria > Rs-D84 > Rs-D84 > Enterousia. The sequence goes on from JAFOXU010000026.1 coordinate 2,584, forward strand.
TGCATTTGCAGAGACAAGTTGTTTATCCAAGTTGTTTAACAGCAGACTGCAATCGTTTTCGATATACATTCCGTACGCAGATATAACCATTGTTTTTGTTGCATCATCTGGACAACTTTCAGATACCATCTCTGCACATTGTGCATGGACGGCATTATATAACGATTCCCCAGATAAATTTGCCAGATTGTCACCACCTGCCAAGTTTGTTGTTGACCATATTGCATTAATGTCACCTGCAATATCTACTGTTCCTTGGGTAGACAGGGATTTCTTTTTGGTTTTTGATAATACGTCACTGATACCAGATAATTGTTTTGCGCTGGATGATTTGTCTTTGGCGGTTGCCTGTGCGGTTTCACCTTCGGTGGCAGAAATCATCGCAGTAACTTCGTTGGCTGTTTTATCAATAACGGTCAGATTTAAATCCCTGAAATCTTGTAACTGATTTGCTGTTTGTGACAATGCACGTTCACGAGATTGTATTTCTGTCAATTTAGAAGAACAATAACATCTGCGATATGTGTCGTTTACAGATCCGCAAAACTGATCCATGCATGTAAAGTATGCATCACGGCATTTGTTGTAACCGTCGCCCATTTTTTCTGCTGGTTCTGGTGCGCCCAAGGTGGCACGGGCAACAATTGTGCGTGCGCTGTTCGTATTGATTGTTTTTGTTGTACGGCTTGATTTACGTTTTTGTGTGATGTTTGGAACAGTGTTGCGTGATATGCCGGTTCGTGCGGCTGTCGTTTGTGTCGCAGTGCGTGCATTGCGTGATGATACATTGGCGGCTGTGCGTGACGTTGTTTTTTTAGCGTCTTCACGTACGACGATATTTTTCGTGTTTGTGCCACGTTGTGTTGCAGTACGAACAGTTTGTGTTTGACTTTGGTTTCTGTTTATATTTTTTTCACCACGAACAGCAGCGTTGGCAACGCCAACACTGATTAACAGTGTGACAAGAAAAGTAATTCTCCGTTTCATTCCTTATAATATAAATTATACTTTATCAGAAAGTTGTAAATTAGACAAGAAAAATGAGTCGATTTTTGTAATAAAAAAACCGCAATTTGCGGTTATGTTATTGTGCGTTTTCTGTGCCTGGTTTGTTACGTTCAACAAATGTGATACGGCCCTTGTCCAGGTCATATGGTGTCATTTCAACACGAACACGTTCACCAACGTTTACCCAAATGCGAGCCTTGCGCATTTTTCCACAAACTGTTGCCAATATTTCATGACCGTTTTCCAATTTTACACGAAACATAGTGTTTGGTAATTTGTCTTCAACGGTGCCAGAAAAAACGATTACATCATCTTTTGCCATAAATAATCCTTAGATTTATCTGAATTTTTCTGCTGATAATCATAAGACTGATAGATAAAAAAATCAAGTTGTTTTTATCTGCTTGCGAAGATGGGTTTTATTTGATAAAATAACATGTAACTTAAGGTAGGGTGGAGTCCGATGAATTTAAAATTTCTTGCAACTTTATTAGTGTTATTCCCAGGAATTACATGTGATGCATTTGGTGCAGATAATGCACGTGTTGGTGTTCAGCGTATGCCTGCGGCAGGCGCTAGAATGCAAAGTGCATCCAAAACGATTAAGTCTAAAGCGGCGGCGATTGCGCAGACAAATGCAACAGAAGAAGATGCTGTTTATGAAGATGAAGTATACGAGGAAAGCGCAGAAGAAGTTGTAGAAGATACAGAAGATACATCCCCACAAGATATCCCTGCTGAAAAATCAAAAGGCAGTTCGGACTGTCGTGATGCATACCGTGCGTGTATGGATGAATTTTGTATGTTAGACGAATCGGAAGGGTACAGATGTGCATGTTCGTCTAATATAGAATCTTCGAAATCTTTGATTCAAGAAATTCAGAAAATTCAAGAAGAAGCAGATAAGTTATATACCGAGGGTGTTGAACGTGAAAATCTGGGGGCCAAGGCAAGATTGGTCTTTGGTGAAAGTGAGGCTGCAAAAAAGAGTTCACGTATATCGGGTTTAAGTTTCTCTGATTGGTTGAAATCTGGCAGTGACGATGAAGAGGAAGAGGGATTGGGTACAGATTACGATATTGGTGATAATTTGTATGCAATGGCATCTGAATATTGTGCGTCAGAATTGGAATCTTGTGGTGCCAAGGCAGAAATGGAAGAGATGTTATATTCTCGTCAGGTGGTTGCAGATTGTAAATCTTTCAATTTGTATTTAGCAGATCAAAAGTCAAACGCACAGGCGAATAAACGTACTGCAGAAGCGGCGGTTCGTCAGGCCAGACTTGCAATGCTGGATACAACAAATAAATATAATCGTGGTGAATGTTTGTTGGCGTATCGTGCCTGTATTGCTGATAAGGGAGGGTGCGGAACAAACTTTGAAAACTGTTTAGATCCAGATTTGTTGGGTCGTCGTGCAAATGCATGCGAAGGTGTCTTGGATCAATGTATGGCTGTTCGTAAAGATGTCTTAAAAGACTGGGAGGCCGAATCGGAAGCGATATTGGTAGATGCAGTTAAATATGCAGACAGATATCGTCGTCAGACATGTTTGGCACAGATTCAGGTTTGTTTGGAAGATGGTTGTTCAACATCAAC
>JAFOXU010000069.1 GCA_017425725.1 Alphaproteobacteria bacterium
GAAAAAACAAAAATGCAAAATCAGATAATATCGAAGCGAAAATGGCAAACTTTATGGAAGACGGTGTAAAGTCATATAATCGTATGATTTGTCAGTGCTTGGAAGACTTGTTTGAACGTGTCGGTTGGAATATTTTGTATTCCAGAAACAACAATATTTCCATATTCGAAGGTTTTCCAAAAGAGTGTACATTATATTATCCGCCCAAGGTTTTAGATAATATTTTGGAAAAGTTAGATGACGCACTGGAAAACGAGGTATTCCATGTCGAAGATGCACCAGTGAAACTGTCAAAACATCAGGAAAGCCACATTTTCCACTTTATGGCACGTTTCGTTCTGGTTGCTGCGATGCCGTATATGCAACGTGACTGGAATGTTCCGGCAACCAGTCAGGCAGAAAAATTGTTTAACTTTGTTATGAATGAAGTTCAGCGATATTATAAAAAGTAAACACACTGACCCGTGATGAACGGGTCTTTTTATTCCCCTTGCTTTAATTGCCCAAAAATGTAAAAATTATATCAGGTTCTTATCTGTCTTACAGAACCATAACAAGCATAACAAAGGATTACGATTATGCGACAAGGAAAAGTAAAATGGTATAACGGTAAAAAGTGTTTCGGGTTTATTAGTCCAGATACACCAAACGCAGACGGCAACACAGATGATGTATTTGTTCATTCCAGTTCATTAAAGGCCGCTGGCATCAGATTTTTAAACGAAAACGACATTGTCGAATTCGAAGAAGAAGTACGAAATGGCAAATTGTCGGCAACAACAATTTCTGTCATTCAGCGTGACGAAGAATCAGCATTACGATTCCAAGAACGTCGTGCAGAACGCAGACGTGCTGCCGAAGAACGCAAACAACGTGAAGAAAAATCATCACGTCGTGGATTTGCATTTTGGAAAAAATAATTTCCATTTATAAAAAAATCCCCCGTTTGGGGGATTTTTTTATTTCTGAATAAAGTGTACACTGTATTGTGGTTTTTTGTCGTTCCCCAATGCGGCACGTACAACTTTGTTTGATGCAACTTGAACCGCACGATACAGATTGTTTCTGTCCTTGCGTTCGGCCTTGGTTAAACCATCAATTGCCTTGGATATTTCAATTTGAATCTGACGTTTCATAAATCCTGTTTCATCTGTTTCAAAAATGCCAGCACTTGAAACCTCTGGAACGCCCTTCAAGAATCCACGCTTGTCAACGGGCAGGGTAACAAACACTGCGCCATTTGATGCAATCTTTTTACGGTTTTTATAGACCTGATCGTTTGCGCTGCGTTCTGTTTCTCCTTCCATAACGACATAGTTTGTTTCGATTGTTTCTGCGACATACGGTTCATTACCATCGCTTAATGCAATCATTTCACCGTTATGTACAACCATCATGTGTTTTGCACCGCCACGTTCCATTGCCATTTTACCATTCAACATTTCGTTAATGTAATCTCCGTGCATTGGAACTGATACCTGCGGATGTACCATATCATAGAATTTTTCCAGTTCTGGACGACCTGCGTGTCCACTGGCGTGCAAGTTATCTGTATCAAATATTGTATGTGTTTTTACACCCATGCGTGCCAGTTTATTATACAGATACGAAACGTCTTGTTCACGACCTGGGATAATAATTGCGCTGAATACAACTGTATCAGTTGGCATCAATTTCATTTCTTTTACCTGACCGTGGCACAGACGTGTCAGCATTGCGAACTTTTCACCTTGTGATCCGGTCAAGAAAATAGCTTGCTTTTCTGCAGGTAAATCTTTGATTTCACCGTGTGTATAAACATCATCTTTGTTCAAGTACCCCAGTTTTATTCCCATTTCACGGAATTCTGGCAATCCAACATATGGTACAGGATTTGGATTGCTGCGTTCTTTGATTGCAGCGATACGGCCGGCTGCACGTGCTGCTTCTGCGAACATTTTAATACGTGCCAGACTGCGTGAATACCCGGTAACAATTACACGACCTGGGGCATTTTTCATAATTTCTGTCAGTGTATCACGAACCTGTGTTTCTGTGACCTGTTTTGTCTGACGTGATGAATTTGTAGAATCGCACATGCACGCTATTAATTTTGGATCAGAACCAATTTCTGCCAATCTTGCAAAGTCTGTTGGCGCCTCGATTGGAATATCGTCATTAAATGTCCAGTCACCAGTGTGCAGTATTTTGCCAGCACCCGTTTTGATAATCAGCATTTGCGCTTCTGGGATACTGTGTGTTACATGGAATGTTTCAACCTCAAAAGGTGCCAAATCTAGTGTTGCGCCATTGTGGTCAAATTCAACAATATCTTTGTTTGGGTCAAAGTCCATTTCAATTCCTGCAAATGTCTGACGTAGTATTTCTGCAGGGAATCGTGTACAGTAAATAGGTTTTCTAAATTTTGGCCAGATGTATTTTAATGCGCCAATATGGTCTTCGTGTCCGTGTGTAACGATAAAACCAATAACGTCTTTTTTGCGTTTTTCCAACCATGTTGTATCACAGTATTGAACATCCCCAGCGCCGATTTCTTCGTCCAAGAAACCCATACCACAATCAACAATCAAATATTTACCCTTGTATTTATACAGGTACATATTCTGACCGATGTGTTCCAAACCGCCCAGCGCCATAAAATAAAC
>JAFOXU010000090.1 GCA_017425725.1 Alphaproteobacteria bacterium
AGAAAAGACATATACATATGATGGATCTAACCAAGGACGTACAGCGTGTTCTGGTGCAACAGAATATCAGAATGCTACTGGCCAGACGACATGTAAGACAGTCTCAGATGGTTATTACAAGACCAGCAATTCTGCACAGTCTGTGTGCGGAACAGGATATTATTGTAAAGATTCTGTACGCACACAGTGTCCAAATTCAGGAACTACATCAAAAACAACAGCATCTGTGATAACAGAATGTTATAAGACAGGATTAACGTATTCGGCATCCAAGGGTTCTGGTACACAAACATGTTATTATACCAGTGGCAGTGGTACCAGCGCAGTATATAACAGCAGCTGTACATCCAAGAAAATAACAAGTTGTGTTGCAGGTTATTATTTGAAGAACACAACAGATACAGATTGTTCAGGGGTTGGTTCTGGATATTATTCAGAGGCAGGTGACACAGAACGTGATGAATGTCCAACGGGATATAACGCAGGTTCATCAACGGCTGGTGCGATAACAGACTGTAAGATAGATTGTCCGGCAGCAACATATTTGAAAACAGCAAAAGATTCAACGTGTACTGCTGCTGATACAGGATATTGGGCAACTGGCGAGGTTGTTGCATACGGCAACACATCAACACAAACACAATGTCCAGCCAATTATCGTGCGGGCGCAGGCGCATCTGCAGAACAATACTGTCAGACAGAATGTGCGGCCAGTACGTATGTCGCAACAGCAAAATCTGCATGTACGTCTGTTGGTGGCGGTTATTGGTCTGCGAAACATAATGTATATTATGGCAGTACATCCACAGATTCACGTAATCAATGTCCAGAAAATTATCGTGCAGGCGCTGCAACAACCAGCGAAGGTAGCTGTATCACCAGTTGTGCGGATGGTACCGCTGTAAAAACAGCCAAGGCCGCATGTGTCGCAGTTGGCAGTGGATATTATATGGAATCACATACTGTATTTTATGGTAATAAGTCTGGCACAATCGGCACATGTCCGACAGATACTGCTGGACGTACGGTGAAATCAGCAGCAGGGGCAGATGCCAAGACAGATTGTTATGTCAGCTGTGGTGCAAAGACAATATCAGATGGTACAGCAAGTGTAGTGTCATCAACAATCTATTATAATGGCAGTTCATATCCAGCCTGTACATATAATACAAGTTGTAATCCTGGATTTTATGGTGCAGATAATACAGAAAAACCATCATGTACAGCGTGTGCGGCGGGTAAGTACAGTGCAGCAAATGCGACAACATGTACAGACTGTGCAGCTGGGTCATACAGTGCTGCTGGTGCAAGTGCATGTACTGCGTGTGCCGCAGGTACAACCAGTGCAAAGGGCAGCGGCACTTGTAGCGCATGTTCAAATAAGGCTAATGTATCTGCATGGGATACCCCATCATGGACAGCGAACACAACATCAAATGTATGTTCTGTAAAGACGTGTGCAGCGGGGTATAGCGAATCGAACAATGCCTGTGTGGCCTGTACATATACAGTAAAGTACAATGCAAATGGTGGCAGCGGTACGATGAGCAGCAGTACCCATACATACGATGTCGCCAAGACATTAACAGCAAATACATTTACCCGTGCGGGATATACATTTGCAGGTTGGGCAACAAGCACCAGTGGCAGTGTTGTTCATGCAGATAAAAAGAGCGTATCTAAACTGACAACAACATGTGGTGGTACAGTTAATCTGTATGCGGTATGGAGTGAGTGCGCATCTGGTTCATACTGCCCAGGGGATAATACATCCAAGAGCTGTCCATCGGCATATCCAAACAGTGCAGCAGGTTCTGATAACGAAAATGATTGTTATTTAACAACAACCAAGGGTAACCATGTTAAAGCACAGGGCGCAGGTCAGGTCTCGTGTGCAGCCAATGGTTATTGTGCAGGTGGTACAAAGGTTTGGTATTCAACAGGCAACGGCAGTGCGACAGGTGGACGTACCGCATGTCCAACGGCATATCCAAACAGTGCGGCAGGTTCTGATAATATAAATGATTGTTATTTAACAACAGGGGCAGGTAAGTATGTTAAGACACAGGGCGCTGGGCAAGAAACGTGCGTTTCTGGAAATTATTGTGCAGGTTCTGCAAAGGTTTGGTATTCAACAGGTAATGGTGCAGCAACAGGTGGTAGCCAGGCATGTCCAGAACTGTATCCAAACAGTGCGGCAGGTGCATCACATAACTATGAATGTTATCTGACAACAACACCAGGTAACTATGTTGCAGAAGCCGCCCAGGGAGAGACAACCTGTGAATCTGGCAGTTATTGCCCAGGTGGTATAGTAATCTATTACAACACAGGTAAGGGTGATC
>JAFOXU010000125.1 GCA_017425725.1 Alphaproteobacteria bacterium
GATGCATCAATATTGCCGATTTGCAGATTTAATGCAGCAGATTTTTCAAAGTAACTCATCGTTTTGCTAGATAATGATTCACGTTCATCTTTTGTTTGTGCGCCCTGAATTTGTTCGGAAATTACACGAACGGCAGAAGAATAATCATTAATTGCCTCTGCAAAGTTGCCCATTGCAGTATATGCTTCTGCACGATCTGCATAAACTGTTGGGTCAATTGTACCTTCTGGTCTTGCCAATGAATTTGTGAAATCAGCAACTGCGCCCTGCCAATTTTTCAACCACAGGTTTAATTTACCACGTTTTGCATATAAATCACGCATTTGTAAAATTGGACTTGGGTTTGTTGCATTTGCAGCCAATGAATTGTTGATATCGTTCATTGCTGAATTATAATCTTCTAAACGTGTGTTCAACAAATAGCGATCATAATATGCAACTGCGTTTGCAGGATCTTTTTCCAATACAGAATTAAAGTCTGCCATTGCGTTTGCATAATCACCATTTTGCATATATGCTTCGCCACGTAAGATATATGTATCAACAGATGCGGCCCCAGAATCAATTGCTGCGGTTAAATCAGTAATTGCATCACTGATGTTTCCAACGGCCAATTTTGTTTTACCACTTTCATAATAATCGCCAGATTGCAACAATGCTTCTTCTGTTATTTGAACAGCAGGTGTTGTTTGTGTGCCATTATGACTGCGACCTAAAATGTAAAAAGTTGCAGCAATAAAGAATAAAATAATGAACCAGTAAACATAAATAGATACAGACCATGGATTAAAACATGGTTTTGCATTTTTTGCTGTTTTTACAGTTGGTTTAGATGCCACAGGTCTTACCTTTGTTGGCTTTTTTGCATTTTTTGTGCTTCTTGCAGGTGTCTTTTTCATTGCAAATCTCCCTTCCTTTTTTATAAATATTAAAGAGATTTTAACAATTCGTCAATTGTTTTCTGTGGCACTGGTTCAATTTTCCCAACAGGCAGTTTTTTTAATTTAATATTACCAAATGAAACACGGTGTAATTTATGCACAGGACAACCGCATGCGGCCAGTACTATTCTAACCTCGTTCTTTTTTCCTTCGCAGATAGATACACGTAAATTACTGCCGCCAATATGGTCGATTTTCATTGGTGCATATTTTATCCCATCGACAGTTATTCCGTTACGTGCAGCATCTAACCCAGAAAAATCACGACATGAAACAGTTGCAATATATGTACGTGGAATTTTTGACGCAGGTAATGTTAATTTACGTGCAAATTCACCGTCATTTGTCAGTAATAATAATCCTGTTGTTTTAAAATCTAGTCGCCCGATATATTTTAGATTTCTGTATTCTTCGGGTAAACATTCATATATTGTTTTGCGCCCCTGTGGGTCAAAGGTAGTTGTCATTGTGTTAATCGGTTTATGGAACATATAAACGTGCAAACCATTTTTTTGTGTTATCTGTTTGCCCTTAACTTCGATTATGTCATCTTCTTCGACAAAAAACACAGGTGTGTTAACAACATTACCGTTAACACGAACCAAGCCCAGTGAAATTAATTCTTCGGCACCACGACGTGATGCGACACCAGAATCTGCAATGACTTTTGATATTCTTATACCCATTTTACTGTACCACCTTGGCAATTGCGATTGCTGCGGCTAATTCTGCACGCAAAATTGTTTTACCCAGTGAAATTCCGCATGCCCCGGCATTATCCAATGCATTAAATTCAGAATCAGAAAAGCCACCTTCGGGACCGATTAAAACAGATTCTATATCCCCTGCCCTATGTTTTAGTTCGTGACCATATGCGACACGTTCGTCTGCAAAAACAATATTTTTTAAATCAAGGTCTGAAAATTTAATCGGTGTGTATATTTTTGGAACGCTGTTTCGATTTGATTGTTCTGCCGCTTCTATGGCGATTTTTTGCATACGTTCCCAATTTATATGATTTGCATTTGTTCGTTCGGTTATAACAGGCTGAAATGCATGAACACCCATTTGTGTTGCCATATTTATCAGGTCATCGGTTCGTTTGATTGGTGCAAACAGTAATGTGATATTGTTTGACGGGTCTGTGTGTTCTGTTTGATTGCCAATAATTAACGATTTTTTATCGTCTGATAATTTTGCATTATATTCCTGTCCGTCATTAAATACCAAGCA
>JAFOXU010000170.1 GCA_017425725.1 Alphaproteobacteria bacterium
ATTTTCTATTTTTTGTTATATAGTTTTGTATTGCTTGTTGTTTTTTTAGTTTTTTGTTTGTTTTATCCTGTTACAGATCTGCAATTACAAATCAGTTAACATATCATCAGTTGATTCTGATTCATACGTGTCCGATTCATAAATTTCTGACGTTGTTGCAACTGGTAATGCAACCTCGTCAACCAATTCCAACCAATAATACTGTTTGTCTTTGCCGACCGATAATACACATACCGTATCTTCAAAACAATTCGCACTTCGTTTTGGAATTGCATACCCCGTGACATAATCTGTCACAGCCGCCGCCGTGGTCAGACCGTCTGTTAATGCACCGTTATCCAATGCACTAAGAATTGCAGACACTGTCTTGGTATTCTTGTCTTCGTCAACCGCAATTTTGATATAGGCGTTTTCATCTGCCTCTATCGTTGCGCCTGCCGACAATATCGCTTCGTTCAGGCGTTCTTCCAATGCAGCAACCGATTCCTGGGTTGCCAAATCAGCATAAAATGTTTCACCGCCATGAACAAATATTAATTCACCCGTAGATTCATCATACGTAAATTCAACATCCGCAGCACCGCCAGTCATCTTTTCAATTTCAGCCTCCAGCGCAGCCAAACCTTCTTTGATTTCCTTAATCTCAGTCGATGAAACGCCAGATTGACCAACGTTAACATTGCCACCACTGGATGAACCACCACCCAATGCACTGGACCCAGCCAAGTATTTACCAATTGATAAACGTGGCGCAACCGCAGAACGTGTCGATGGTGTACGCAGGGATGCTCCTGAATTCACCTTGGCCGATGTACCATTGTTTATACGAATTGACCCAGCACGTGCAGCACTTACCGCAGAACCAGATGTACTGGCCGCAGTGTTCGAACGAACAGATGATGTACCGGTAAATGTACCCGCACCACCCAATGAACGAACAGAAGATGCCGCAAACGATGGTGTCATTATCGATGCACATACGATACCAACCAAAGATGCAGACAAGATGTTAAATTTTGTTCTCATATTATGTTCTCTCTACTCGCACATATTATATCATATTTTTGATTGTTCAAAAAGTCCTTTTTTATTTTTTCCTAACTTTTTTTAGAAATTATATCTGATACCAACAGAAATCGAGTTGTCCAAGATTAAACCTGTATCACTGCTGATATCGTATGTATTGTTATCCTTGTGTTTAAAAGTACGTTCGATTTCATTACCCATCAATCCAGCCAAGCGATAACGGATATCTAATGTCAAATTATAATCCAGTTCATGTGTATAACCCAACATTACACCCAACATTGGTGAAACACTGCGTTTGGAATTGTCGCCACCATTAAATAATACACCTTGCAATTCTGTCTTTGGCACTGCAACACCAAATCCTGCACCAACATACAAACCGTTTGCAAAATCATAGTATCCATTTGCCATTAAATATGGGATTGTCATTTTAAATATTGTTCCTTCACCTTCATCTTCGAACTGCCCCAGCAAACCTGCTTCCAGTTCTGCACGCCAGAAATATTTAAATGTTTTACCAACAAATAAATCACCACCAAATACAGATTCAAATGAATATTCATCGTTTGTTAATTCTGCATTATTTGGTGCA
>JAFOXU010000197.1 GCA_017425725.1 Alphaproteobacteria bacterium
GACTGACAGCCAACAACACGCCAAACAGCGAAGAAATCCCCTTACCTCCCTTAAACTTCAGCCAAATTGGATAGCAATGCCCAACGATTGCGGCAAATCCACACCACGCACCGAATGCCTCACCTGCGATATATTTTCCCAAGAAAACAGCAGCGATTGCCTTGGCCATATCCAGAATCCAGACCAACCCTGCCATACGCAAACCACCGACCCGCATAACATTTGTTGCCCCGATATTACCACTGCCGACCTTACGCAAATCGCCCTTGCCTACGATTTTTGTCAGGATTAAACCCATTGGCACACTGCCAAACAAATAAGAAATAATTATTCCAATAAAGTTCACCATGTTATTTTTCCTTGATTTTATGTTTGTTTTTTATAAAATACCAGAAACATTTAGAAAATAAAAGGAAAATAACGTGGCAAATCATAAGTCATCTGAAAAAAGAATTTTGGTATCGGCCAAAAAGAACGCAATCAACACAGCACGTCGCAGTGCCATTAAAACAGCAACCAAGAAAGCATTGGCTGCCGTTGCAACTGGGGACAAGGCTGCTGCAACAACTGCTGCACGTAACGCAGAAAGCAAGATTATGAAATCTGCTGGCAAAATCATGCCAAAGAAACGTGCCGCACGTAAGATTTCACGTTTGGCCAAGAAAGTTTCCAAAATGGCTTAATAAAAAATCAGAATTAAAAATCTCCCAATTGGGGGATTTTTTTTACTTTGTTGCAAAATCTTCGTAAAACGTGTAAATTATATACTATGAAAACAAAGCGTTTATTTTTATTTGCGGCCTATCATCCAAAAAACATTGTCGATGATGCTTTGGTATACTATGTGAAATCATTATCCGAATTTGGTGATGTGGTTCTGTGCATGGATTCTGATTGTCCAACATCAGAAATGAACAAACTGAAAAAATATACCCTGCACACAATCGCAACCCGTCATGGCGAATATGATTTTGGTTCATATAAACGGGCATATTTATGGGCATACGAAAACCTAAAATTATCAAGTTATGATTTTGTATATTTGGTAAATGATTCTGTTTACGGCCCAATGTATCCACTTGGACGATATTTTGATGCCATGGAAAATATGGGGCACGATGCTTTTGGTCTGGTTACAAAAAAACGCACATCACACCCACATATTCAATCTTGGTTTATTGGCACAAAGTCCGATATTTTCTTGTCCGACTGGTTTGACAATTTTATACGTAAAATCAAAAAATTACCTGATAAAGGTCAAATAACTTCTCAATATGAAAACGGTTTTTCAGAACTGGTCGTTGAACATGGTTTCACTTGGGATTGTTTATATTATGTTTTCAATCGTGGTGTATATAACAAGATAAAAAAACTATACAAATCTGGTATGCCATTTATGAAAAAAGTTGCATTTACACGCAACCATGGTGGACTAGGACGTCAAGTTTTATACGTACTAAATCACATTGATAAAAAATTGTCTGATGCAATTTTATCATCCGCAATACAGCAATATGGCGAAAAACAAGTCAAATGGGTCCTGACTAAAAACCCAATAAAAATTGCATACAGAAACATCAAACACTTTTTCTGCAAAGTATTTATCGAGGGCATATGACAAAAACAACAAAACAAAATCTTAAACGCATCGCAGTCATAACAATGGCCAGAAACGATGAATTCTTTCTGTCACGTTGGATTAAATATTACGGCACGCAATTTGGGGATGAAAATTTATATATTTATCTTGATGGCACAGACCAAAAAATTCCAAAAAATGCCGGCAAGGCAAATATCACCAAACTGCCCCATTGTGACATGTCACGTTCCACAGGCGACAAATATCGTATAAATCTGATATCTGATTTGGCAGAAAAATTGTTAAAAACATACGATATTGTTATCGGTTGTGACTGTGACGAATTTTTGGTTATCGATCCAAACACCAATATGGCATTACATGAATACTTATCCCAGAAAAAATTTAATACAACCATGTCTGGAATCGGCCTTGATGTTGGTCAACACATGAAACTAGAAAAAACAATTAACCCAGACCAAACATTTTTATCACAACGCAGTTTTGCATTATTATCAACACGATACACAAAACCAGTTGTTATAAATCGCCCTGTTCGTTGGGGGTCTGGATTTCATCGTATACAAAATCATAATTTCAATATTGATAAAAATCTGTACCTGTTACACTTTGGCGCAATTGATA